>NZ_FNPD01000013.1 GCF_900107215.1 Acetomicrobium thermoterrenum DSM 13490
GGTGTCCTGGAGATGACAGGGTAGATAGGCCGGAGGTGGAAGCCCCGAGAGGGGTGCAGCTGACCGGTACTAATACACCGAGGCCTTGTCCTTAAATACTTTTTTCCTCTTTCCCTAGCGATTTTTGAGTAAAGGTTTGAAGCAGGCATATGGTGGCCATAGCGGAGGGGAAACACCCGGATCCATGCCGAACCCGGCAGTTAAGCCCTCCAGCGCCGATGGTACTGCGGGGGGTACCCGTGGGAGAGTAGGTCGCTGCCATGTGCCTGCTTTATATTTTGCCTCCATGGTGAGGCGAAAGAGGTGAAAAAAGAAGACGAGAAGGGCTCGTCTTCTTTTTTTTCGGGGGTGGATGTGATATAAAGTTTTGGATGAAATATATAATATAGGGGTGTTCCGTTATTATGATCAGAAGAAAAGCAATTTATGGCGTCAACGACGTTCCGCCCCCAGCTATATTGGTACTGGCGGGTGCTCAGCATGTACTGACTCTTTTTGGAGCAACCACTCTTGTGCCGTTAATATTCGGTCCTGAGATGGGAATGACAAGAGCGGAGATAGGATTTTTTATTTCGTGCGTATATCTGGCCATGGGGATAGCTACGTTGATACAAACGCATCCAAAGCTTGGCTCCGGCCTTCCGATCGTTCAGGGGTCAAGTTTCAGTTTCATTCCTCCTATAATGACTATTATCGGTATTTATAAGGCGATGGGTCCCAATGTGATCATGCAATATATTGGCGGTGCCCTAATAAGCGGCGGTTTGCTCCTGTCTTTTTTGGGATACAGCAAAATAGTTGGATATATTAGGAAAGTTATAACCCCCATAGTTATCGGACCCACAATTATGGCTATAGGCTTTTCCCTTGCTCCCACTGCTGTACAGTTCAATGCCGCCAACTATTGGCCGGTGTCGTTATTGGTTGTATTTTTGATCTTTCTTTTCAGCCTCGTGACGAAAAATCAATACCTCAATATATTTTCTGTGTTGACTTCAATAGTATTTACTTATCTTATTTGTTTATTCCTGTCAGTGACCGGTTTATTCGCTGCAGGGCATCCGGCATATATAGATCTCACTGAAGTTATCAGGGCTCCGTGGTTTAGGTTTACTGGAATTATGCCCTGGGGTGCGCCAAAGTTTAGCGTTGTAACATTTGGTACAGCTTTGGCCGGTTTCTTCGCGGTTATGATCGAGTCAATCGGAGATTATCACTCCTGTTCCTATGCCGCAGGGCTGGACGATCCCTCCTCTGAGACTATTAGCAGAGGTATCGGTGCCGAAGGGCTAAACTGTGCAATTTCGGGAATGCTGGGTGGTGTTGCAACGACATCATATACGGAAAATATCGGCTTGATTGGTTTGACTGGCGTGGCCTCCCGTTGGGTAGTGCGAACAGGTGCCATCTTGCTTATTCTTATGAGCACAATAGGAAAGCTCGGTGCTCTTGTTGCCACCATTCCCAGTCCGATAATTGGTGGAGCTTATATATCACTTTTTGGCGTAATAGGTGCTCTTGGAATCCAGGTTTTGATGAGGGCTGATATGGGAAGCCAGAGGAATGTTTTAATAGTTGGTTTTGCCTTCTTAATGGCCCTTGGACTTCCTGGATGGATAGAGCAGAACCACGCTATTTTTTCGACCTTAGGAGTTCTTGGAGAAGTAATATGGGCTATATTGAAGACACCGATGGCTGTAGCGGGCATTTGTGCAGCCATATGCGATAGCTTGATTCCCGGTACCGACGAGGAGCGGGGCATAGGCGTAAAAATATGATAAATGACAAAAGAGGCGGGTTATAACCCGCCTCTTTTATATGCGAGGTGTAATTTATTTGATCAAGGCAATCCTTTTGGCTGCCGGCGAAGGACGGCGTTTGGGTTACGAGAAGATGTCAAGACCTATTTTGGGCAAACCAATCATATTTTGGACATTAGATTTAATCCGCGCCTCTGGTTTTGATCCAAAAGATATAGTGGTCGTAATAGGCTATGACGGAGATAAGCTGAAGAAGGAATTATCGAAGTATGGCGTTCGATTGAATATTGTAGAAAATCCCGATTACAGAAAAGAGATGTTCTCTTCGATAAAAACGGGAATATTGTCTTTGTCAAAAGATATAGAAAATGTCCTAATAGCCTTAGGCGATCAACCTTTAGTCAAGCCCGCTACGATAAAGGCCATTTTATCCGAAAGACACCCCTTAAAGGTGGTTCAGCCCGTTTTTAACGGAAAAAGGAGTCATCCGATTCTGATCCCAAAGCCCATAGTTGAAACAATACACTCCGCCTCTTTGGATCACACATTAAAGGATCTCATGCCGCCACCGGAAGAAAGAATCTTGGTGCCCGTGGATGACGAGGGAGTATGTATTGACATAGACACCTTCGAGGACCTTAAGCTGGCGGAGAGCATCTTAAAGATCAGACATCAAGAGGCTGACGCAGGCCCTTAACGTTTGCTCCGTTATCGACAGCAATGATTTCAGCCATAACAGATATAGCGATTTCTTCAGGCGTTTCTGCCTTGATGGGAAGTCCAATGGGTGCATATAATCTGTCGACCAGCTCTTTGGAAACCCCCATTTTAAGCAGGTTTTCTTTCATCACGGCTATCTTGCGCTTGGAGCCTATCACTCCTATGTAGCAAGCGGTCTTTCCGTCGAGATTGCGGATGACCTCTGTGTCAAGAGAGTGCCCTCTGGTTACAACGACGACATGTGTTAGTTTGTGAAATGACAGATATCTTTCGAAGGCCTCATCGAGCGGGCAGGCAATTGTTTGTGCCCAAGGGACGTTATCTGGATTTGCGAATTCCTCTCTTTCGTCCCACAAGGTTACTGAATAATTTAGAAAACTAGCGACCCGGGCTATGGCTTTTCCTACATGTCCGGCTCCAAAAATAATGAGTTCTTTTTTCCTTCCTATAAGTTCAAGAAATACTGTCGTTTTACCGCCACAGGCGGCTTTTGGGTCATCTGCCTCTGTGGCCGTAAATTCTTCGCTGTAAAGAGCAGTTGTTTTGTCCTCACGGAACAACCTCAATGCTTCCTGTATAATGTGATATTCCAATACGCCTCCGCCTATGGTCCCAACTATCGATCCGTCTTCCCAAACCAGCATCTTTGATCCGACGCTTCTTGGCGTCGAACCTTCTTCGTCTATTATTGTGCATAATACACATTTTTTCCCCGTCTCAAGGGATTTCTTAAGAGATTCGATGATTGCCAGATCCATTTTGATTACCTCCTCCAGTTGTGTTTCGTTTTATTATAAAATATACACATAGTCTGACTATAGACAAAGACGTGATTGCGAAGCGAAAAACGGTCGATAGGGAGGATTTTGAAAGTGCGCAAAAAAATTGTAGATTTGAACCAAGCAATAAATCATATTTTATCTCATGACTTGACGAAAATAGATGTGGATATGGGTTATAAGGGGCCTCGTTTCAAGAAAGGACATGTCATCAAAGAAGAGGACATAGAGATTTTAAGGTCTATGGGCAAAGAACATTTAACTATTCTGGAATTAGAAGAAGATGAAGTGCATGAAGACGATGCTGCTTTAGCTTTAGGGTCGGCAATATGCGGAAAGGGATTGAAATTAACAGCCCCAAGCGAGGGAAGGTGTAATTTAATAGCCGACTTCAGAGGGCTTCTTTACTTCGATCCCAATAAAGTTAATATGATAAATAACGATCCAGACTGGGTGGTAGTCACTTTATATCCCTACACGATGGTGGAACCGGGAGACATGGTGGCGGGTTTTAGGATTTTGCCACTTGCCGTTAAGAGAGCGCAACTTGAAAGGGCTCTGCGTGTAGGGGCTACATTTGAGGTTAGGGCCTACAACCCTCTCAAGGTCGGATTGGTAACGACTGGAGGGGAAATAAAAGGCGGAATAATAAAGGATGCCTTCAGGCCTAAACTTGAAAGAAAAGTAGCTTATTTCGGAGGGAGTTTACTGGGACAAAGCATCGCAGGAGATGACCTATACGAGATTGTAGAAGCAATACGCAACTTTTTAAATAGTGGAGCAGATTTGATCATCTGCACAGGGGGCATGAGCGTCGATGCCGATGATAATACCCCGCGAGCCATTGCACAAGCCTGCGACGAGGTAAAATTCAAGGGTATACCTGTATTGCCAGGCTCAATGCTTATGGTGGGAATGAAGGGAGAAAAGGTCATCATAGGAGCGCCTGCGTGTGTCGTCCACGATGAATGGACCAGTCTGGACCTGGTTTTACCTAGGATATTTGCCGGACTGATTCCAACCTTCGAGGAGATCTCGAGGTTTGGCATAGGTGGCTTGTGCAGGCGTTGCTCGACATGTTCCTTTCCTAATTGTTCTTTTGGGGTCAAATGTTGAAATGTTGAATCGAGAATATGTAAAGAAAACGTTAAAAACTTTTGGCATAAGGCCCACAAAAGCGAGAATTCTCATTTGCGAAGCGCTAATGATGGCAGGGCAACCCGTATCGCACGGTGATCTACAGACAAACGTTTTTTTAAGTGAGATTAACAGGGTTACATTGTACAGATCTTTAAACGTCTTAGTTGAAGCGGGCATAGTGCATAAGGTGCTTGGCATAGATGGTCGATGGTACTTTTGCATTCATGAACTTGGCGAACCGGGATGCCCCGGAGATCACCCCCATTTTTATTGCCTAAAGTGCGGGAAAATGAAATGCTTGAAAGGAGACAAGCTTCCCTTTGTGGAAGTTCCTCCGGGGTATCATGTCGAAGGAAAGCAACTTTTGGTTTACGGGATATGCGAGAAATGCTTTAAGGAAACCAAAGAGATTAATTGATGGAAAGCAACACAACGTCTCCCGACAAGATGGGGGTCTTTGGGGTTTTCCTCAATCGCTTCTACGAGTGATAAATTTTCATATGCAGTGACGACCTTTAATTTTCCTTTTATTTCGTAATAGTCGTATCCCGAATTTAATCTGCAACGTTTGCTTCGATATGGCTAGGAGAAAGAAAGAAGAGGAGGGCCATAAACAGTGACATAATTTGCACTTTCGTCATGTTAGACACTTCCTAATTGTGTTTTAGATGTTCGTCAATAGATTTGAAGAATGCATCAATGTCCTCGTCGGCTACCAGGTCTACCTTGTCCATTGGAAGATAGGCGGTGGAAAAATCACCCTTGTTTACTATTACTATACTCCCCTTACATTCGGCTGGAATCAGAGCCGCGGGAGTAACCACAAGGGATGAGCCGACAACGAAGAATAGGTCGCTTTCCCTCGCGAGCTCAATGCATTTGTCAAGGTATTTAACGGGCTCTCCGAAAAAGACAATGTCCGGTTTTATTACTCCTCCACAACTATCACAGTGGGGGATTTCTTCTTCCATGGTTTTCTTAAAACTTTCTTCGTAATTAAATTTTTTACCGCATTTGAGACAATAACTTTCCCATACGCCTCCGTGTATTTCGTAAACTTTTTTTGCCCCGGCCCTTTGATGGAGGGAATCGATGTTTTGGGTAATTATGCCTATTAATTTCCCTTTTTCCTCTAGCTTTGCGAAGAAATAATGTGCGAAGGTCGGTTTTATCTGTTGAAGGGCTTTCAAAAACTCCTTGTGAAATTTATAAAAAAGCGAGGGGTCACGATGAAAATAGGATATGTCAAATATCCTCTCCGGGTTATCTATACCGGCCGTGCGATACAACCCCTTTGGCCCACGGAAATCGGGGATTCCGGCATTTGTGGATATGCCTGCTCCGCTAAGCAGACATATTTTTTGTGCCTTTTTTATCATGTCTGCGCACTTTGCTGCCAGGTCATGCATCAGCTTCACCTCCTGCAACTTTTTGACTCGCATAAATCCCTTATATACTTTATCATTATCAGAGGATATTTTCATCCTCCACTTCTGGTAAGTTTTTTAAAATATCAAATAGCCGTCTTAAAGTTATGATGGAGGGATGAGTGTGGGAAATTATTACGATGTTATTGTGGTGGGAGCAGGTCCGGCCGGACTTTTTGCTGCCCTTGAGTTGGCGAACAGAGGAATAAGTGTGGCTTTAATAGACAAAGGAAAGACGCTTGACGAGAGAAAGTGTCCGTTGAAAATGGGCATAGTTCGAACCTGTGCTCATTGCAATTCCTGTAGCCTGATGTGTGGGTGGGGAGGCGCAGGAGCCTTTAGCGATGGTAAATTAACGTTGACCCCTCACTTTGGAGGAAATTTAGAGAAATACATCGGTAAGGAAAGGCTTCTTGCCTTGCTCGACGAAGTAGATTCCATTTGGAGGGAATATGGAGCAGATTCCGCACCTTTGTTCGAACCGGATCCGGAATTTGCTTCTAAGGTTATCAGAAAAGCCCGTGTGGCTGGTTTGCATGTCATTCCTGCGAAGATACGGCACATAGGCACAGATCGCACGAAGGAAGTGTTGCGCAATATATATTGCAAATTGCGCGATAAAGTTCACATATTGATGAACACCGAAGTAAAGAGGGTACTGATTGCTAACGGAGCAGTGGCTGGCGTTGAACTTTCAAGCGGCGAGAAGCTTAACGCAAAATTTGTCTTGCTGGCCCCAGGAAGGGAAGGAGCGCCTTGGATGGAACGGACGAGCAAAGAGCTTGGCCTTCAAGTAGACTCCCTTCCCGTCGACGTAGGCGTGAGGGTAGAAATTCCTGCCGAGTTGGCCGAGGAGTTGACGGAACAGTTCTACGAAGTTAAGGCAATCTACAATTCCCCGACTTTTGACGATCAGGTTAGGACCTTTTGTATGTGTCCCCACGGAGAAGTCGTTACGGAGTTTCAGTCCGATGGTGGCGTCGTTACCGTGAATGGCCACAGCTTCAGAGACAAAAGCACGGACAACACTAACTTTGCCATACTTGTTAGCACTAATTTCACAGAACCCTTCCACGATCCCAATGGTTATGGTGTTCATATTGCAAGACTGGCGAACATGCTTGGCGGTTCGGTGTTGGTGCAGCGATTGGGCGATCTTAAACTGGGCAGACGATCGACTCGTTCGAGAATTGAACGGGGCTTGGTGAAACCGACATTAGTGGAAGCCGAGCCGGGGGATTTATCCTTTGCCCTTCCATACAGACATTTAAAGGACATTTTAGAAATGCTTGAGGCTTTGGAGTCGATCATACCCCATGTGAACGATAAATATACCTTGTTATATGGTATTGAGGTCAAATTCTATAGTTTGAAGCTTTCCTTAAACGAGAAACTGCAAACCTCGATAAAAGGCTTATATGCGGCTGGAGACGGAGCGGGTGTTACCAGGGGGGTCATACAGGCTGCGGCCAGCGGTTTGGTGTCCGCCAGGAGTATGCTTGAAGAGATTCATGAAACGATTTCAAAAAACTAGCGAAATTGCTGTATAATAATATATGTTAAATATGAATACAGGGGTGATAATTATGTTGGATCGCAAGTTGCTCAAAATGCTTAACGAACAACTAAACAGAGAGATATATTCAGGTTATTTGTACTGGTCAATGGCTTCCTGGTTTGATGCCAACAATTTAAAGGGTTTTGCCCACTGGATGAAAAAACAGGCCGAGGAAGAGATAGATCATGCAAAGAAATTCTATGAATATATAAACGACAGGAGCGAAAAGGTCGAGATGTTGCCTGTTGAAGCTCCAAAGTCCTCGTGGAGTTCGCCTTTGGAGGTATTTGAAGACACCTTCGACCACGAACAAAAAGTAACTGAAATGATCAACAGTTTGGTAGATGCAGCGAGGGAAGCTAACGACCATGCAACTTTCGAATTCCTTCAATGGTTTGTCAAGGAACAGGTCGAAGAAGAGGCCAATGCCGAAGAGATAGTCCAAAAGCTGCGCTTCACCGGAGATTCTCCAAGCGTTATATTCATGTTGGATCAGGCGCTGGGATCTCGGGAGGATTAGTTGAGTCTTGTAAAGGAGGCAGGCCTATGGGTGTCGATAAGGTAGATTTGCAGGCTCTCTTTACCCTAAGTTACGGGCTATATATAGTGACGGGTACCAGCGAAGGAAGGTTGAACGGTCAGATAGCAAATGCGTTGATGCAGGTTACTGCAGATCCCATATGCATGGTTGTAGCTTTGCACAAAGATAACTTGACTACAGAGCTGGTAGAAAAGGGTAAGGCCTTCGGAGTGTCGGTTCTGGAAGAGGATACGCCAATGCCATTCATAGGGACTTTTGGGTTTAAATGCGGGAGAGATATAAATAAAATGACTCAGTGTCAATACAAGATTGGCGAAACAGGCGTGCCCTTGGTATTGGACCACGCCCTTGCCGTTATTGAGGCAAAGGTCATAGATATAATTCCGGTATATACTCATAAGCTGTTCGTTGCAGAGGTTGTTTCAGCTGAGACCATAAAAAGCGGTACGCCCCTGACGTATGCCAATTATCGTTTGATAAAGGGGGGAAAGTCGCCCAAGAATGCGCCGACCTTTGTCTTCAACAAAGCGTAATTATGAAATAAATGGGGTCCTCTTTTGCTTAAGGGTGAAATGAGTTTGTCTTTGGTCGAGTTTTTGGAAATGTTTTACGCCAAATATAATGATAAAGAGAAGGCAAAAGAGGACCCGGTCTATTTTTTGCATCGTTTTGATGATATTCGTGCAAGGGAGATAATTGGGATTGTTGCTGCCTCCCTGGCCTTCGGGCGAGTTTCTCAGATCATAAAATCTATAGAGAAAGTCGTCGCCATAATGGAAGATAATCCTAGAGATTTCCTTTTGAACGTGCCTGAGGATTATTTAATGGCGAAGCTCAAGGGATTTAAACATAGGTGGGTCAAGGGAAGCGATATTGTTAGCCTTTTGTATGCCTGCAAAATTTTGATCGCACGATATGGTTCGTTGGAGTCTCTCTATGAGCATTGCAAAGCTAGGGATTTGGATCCTGCGGTTAGTTTTGCTGTTGCCCTTAGAAATGCATCGCCTGAGGATATAAGCGTTCTAATCCCCGATCCAGGGAAAAATAGCCCGTGTAAGAGGCTCAGGCTTTTTTTGAAGTGGATGGTAAGAAAAGATAATGTAGATCCGGGGGGTTGGACAGTCGAGACACCTGCCGACCTGGTAGTTCCTTTAGATGTGCACATGTGGAAATTCGGAAAGGAATTGGGGTGGATTAAGAGGGCTTCTCCCGATGTAAAAGCAGCAATAGAGCTTACACAAGCCTTCAGGCTTTTTCGTCCCGATGATCCTTTAAGGTATGATTTTGCCCTATCCCATTTGGGCATGGAGGCCAAGGATTATCGTGAGGTCATTTCTGCCGTTAAGAAATTGAGTAAGACCTGTGATTGCGAAGGCAAGAGTCAGCCGTTAAATTAAAAGCTGCAAAGGGGTCTTTAACGAAATGGACAAAAAGTTTCCCGAGTTATGCGATGTCATATATACATATCAAGGAATCACTAGAAAGGTTACTGTAAAACCGGATACGTCACTGCTCGATGCTTTGATCTCTGCCGGCATCGTTGTAGACGCAGCTTGCGGAGGTCATGGAAAATGCGGACAATGTCGCGTCTTGGCCAGAGGGGCTTTGACAGAACCATCTGATGAAGAGGTTGATAAATTAGGGCCTGAGATCTTAGCTCTGGGCTGGCGGCTTGCCTGCCAGGCTTTTGTTAAAGGCAATGTTGAGGTTATTGTAGACGATTTTAAAACTGACTCGCGTAGCAAGCTCATCGATTCCGCCTTTTTCGAGAAAAATTTCATTTTACACCATCCTTCCGTAATGGAAGAAAAAGTGAACCTTCGCTGGGATGATCTAACGGCAGGGAGTGTGAGTGAAGCCCTTGCTAAAGCATTGGGAAAGGACGAATTGAAGATAAGGCCGGAAGCATTGCAGGAGCTGTCAATATATTGGGAAGAAGGGGAGGGCTGGAGGGGCAGTATGGTTAAAATTGACGAAGAGTATGTGGCGATTTTTTCTGGGCATGAGGAAAAACCCCTTTGTGCCTTCGTCTGTGATGTTGGCACTACGGCTATTTCTATCGTTCTGTTAAATTTGAAGATCGGCAAGATACTTTCGCGTCGCACTATTGCGAATCCTCAGAGGAGTTTTGGAGCGGATATTATTTCTCGCATCTCTAAAGCGATAAACTCAAAAGATTTATTAAAGATGCAAACAATGTTGATCGACTCCATCGCCATGTCGATGCGACAGTGTTTAGAAGAGACAAATATATCTAAGGAAAGGGTATTTGAGATTTTGATTTTGGGCAACACTGTTATGGAACATCTCTTTTGGGGGATATCCCCTAAACCTCTAGCCAGGACTCCCTATGTGCCGGTCTTTAAGAACATCTTAAGTTCCGAAGGTTTCAGGTTTTCGGCACTGCCAATGCACCCTTCTGGTCGGATTTGGTCGATGCCTATAGTCGATAAGTTCGTGGGCGGAGATATGGTCTCCTTGCTTTTTGAGTTGATTTCTCTAGGTCCAAAAATTCCATGCCTCGTGATAGACCTTGGAACGAATGGGGAAATAGGGCTGATTTTGGATGAGAAAATATTTATCACTTCCGCAGCAGCCGGGCCTGCCTTTGAGGGTGGTGCGATCTCCTGTGGAACGGTTGCAACCGATGGAGCGATTTATTTTCTCGAGGAAGATGGCGAACATGGCATAAAGGCACTGACAATAGGAGAAGGGATTGCCAAAGGACTATGTGGGAGCGGAGTTATAAGCGCAGTTGCCCTATTTAAAAAAATGGGATTGATAGATGATACAGGAAGGATCAAAGACCCAGACGAGATAGGAGAAAAAGCGATAGCCTCGCTGATAGTGAGAGAAGAAGGCAGGCGAAAAATAATGATCGCCGATGGCATAGCCCTGACCCAATCTGATATTAGACAGGTTCAGCTGGCGAAGGGGGCGATCTCTGCCGCCATAGATTTGATATTGGAAAAGGCCTGCTTGAGCGGCGAATCATTAAGCGCTGTTTACCTAGCGGGGGCCTTTGGAAACTACCTAAACCCCGAAGATGTTATTGATATAGGCCTGTTGCCAAAGGATCTTACGGGTGAGGTCAAGTGTCTCGGAAACGCTGCATTGAGCGGGGGAGTCAGGTTTGTATTGGGTGGAAGAGAGTCTTTTAAGGCCTTGGATCGTATCTTATCTAAAATTGAATTCATCGATATAGAAAAAGAAAATTTTAACGAAAAATTTTTGTCGAAGCTGACGTATCTCTGATAATCTCGAATAGAGTTTTGAAAGACCAAATTTTTTTTCTTGACAAATAGGAAATAAAGTACCATAATTCCTATATAGGAAGGGAGGTCGAAGGATGAAGGGTGGAGTGGTACAAATCTCACAAGCTGCATCGATTGCACTGCACGGAATGGGAATACTTGCACTGCAGGGAAGGAGAATAAGTGTAAGGGAGCTTTCAGAGATGATATCCGTATCCGAACCACATGCAGCGAAGGTCTTTCAAAGGTTGACCAGGGCCGGATTAGTAAATTCCCTGCGTGGTCCAAGCGGAGGCTTCGAACTTGCTATTCCCGCTTCAAAAATAACCCTCTACGAGGTTTATGAAGCCATAGAGGGAAAGCCTTCGTCAGACTATTGCTTGATAAATAAAAAAAATTGTCCCTTTGGGAGCTGTATTTTTGGAGGAATGCTCAAAAGAATTAACGAAGAGTTTATAAAATATCTATCCAGCAGGACTTTAGCTGACTTAGTAAGGAGTGATCTTTTCGATGAAACAAAGGGTATTGCGAAGAGTAATAAACATTGATGAGGATAAGTGTGACGGATGTGGCCTTTGTGCCGAAGCCTGTCATGAGGGCGCAATAGTCATAGAAGACGGGAAGGCCAAGCTCAGAAACGAGTCTTACTGCGATGGCTTGGGAGACTGTATCGGTGAATGCCCGAAGGAGGCCATATCCTTTGAGTTGAGGGAAGCTGAAGAATACACAAGAGTTACAGATGAACCAAGTCGTGGGAAAAACCTCCTTCCCTGCGGGTGCCCAGGAAGCAATGTTATGGATATTCGTCATAATGGCAATAAAAGAATGTCAGAAAGCTTGGAACAGGGCGTCGCCGATGACAATTCTAGGCTTTTGAACTGGCCAATTCAGCTTAAGTTGTTACCGATAAATGCACCGTATTTGAAAAGATCTTCTATCGTGTTGGCTGCGGATTGCACGGGATTTTCGTTATACAGTTTTCAAAAGACGATATTGAAAGACGATGAAAGAGTTTTGCTCATAGGTTGTCCCAAACTAGATGATGCCGAGCTTTATAGGCAGAAATTAGCTCAAATTATTGAGGTAAATCAGACGCCCGAAATAACTGTAATAATTATGGAAGTGCCTTGCTGTGGGGGATTATGGAGAATAGCGGAATCCGTTGCAAGCGAAGTTAATCGGGATATAGTTTTAAATAAAATAGTGATTGGAATCGATGGTAACATTAAAGATAAAGAAACAATTAAATATAGATACAAAGCAAATTAAAAAGGGGGAGTAGGTATGTTTTGTTATCAATGCGAACAGACAGCACAAGGGAGTGGTTGTACTAATTTTGGCGTATGTGGCAAAAGCCCCGAGGTAGCGGATCTTCAGGACCTGCTCATACACGTCGCTAAAGGTATTTCCATGTACGCTCACAGGGCGCGAGCTTTAGGTGCGTCCGACGAAGAAATCGATTCATTAGTAATAGAATCTTTATTTACTACGGTGACTAATGTTAACTTCGACGTGGATCGCATGGAACAAATGATCCGTAAGGCGGAAAAGATAAGGGAAAAGGCTCGAAATCTTTACCTCATTGCAGCAAAGGAAAAGGGAATAACGCCGGATGAGCTAAACGGGCCGGCGACATTTGAGCTGGCAAAAGACCGATCGGGACTATTAACTCAAGGAGAAAAGGTCAATCCCGAATCGCGAGCTCAGCGATGGGGAGATGTGATAGGGGGACTACACGACCTTATCTTGTTTGGCCTAAAGGGGAGCGCAGCCTACGCAGATCATGCCCAGATTTTGGGCAAAAAAAGCGAGGAGATTTATGGGGGATTTCATGCTTTCATGGACTACCTCTCCAAAGATAGCTTTACGGAAGAGGAATTATTGCAAAAGGCTATCGAATTTGGGAACTTTAATATAAAGGTAATGGAGCTTCTGGATGAAGCCAATACCGAAGCCTATGGTCATCCCGAACCTACCAAAGTAAGGGTAACCCCTGTAAAGGGAAAGGCAATACTTGTTTCCGGTCATGACTTGAGGGATTTGGATCTTCTCTTAAAACAAACGGAGGGCAAGGGCATAAGCGTCTATACTCACGGAGAGATGCTTCCTTGCTTAGCCTATCCGAAACTCAAAAAATATTCTCATCTTGTAGGAAACTATGGAAGTGCCTGGCAGAATCAGCGAAGTGAATTCGATGAATTTCCTGGTGCAATTTTGATGACGACCAACTGCATTCAAAAACCAAAGGATTCTTACAAGGATCGAATTTTTACCACAGGTCTGGTGGCTTGGCCGGGGGTACGCCACATTGGTCCCGATAAGGACTTTTCTCCCCTTATTGAGGCAGCGCTTGCCCAGCCCGGTTTCGCCGAAGATGGACCAGAACATTACATTACCATAGGTTTTGCCAGAAATACCGTGCTCTCCGTAGCCGATAAGGTCATTGATTTGGTCAAGCAGGGGAAGATCCGACACTTCTTCCTTATCGGTGGTTGCGATGGGGCAAAGCCAGGGCGTAATTATTACACTGAATTTGCAACTAGCGTACCAAATGACTGTCTTATCTTGACCTTAGCATGCGGCAAATATCGCTTCAATAAGTTGGAGTTTGGCGATATTGAGGGCATCCCGAGGTTGCTCGACATGGGGCAGTGCAACGACGCATATTCGGCTATAGTCGTAGCTAAAGCACTTGCCGATGCCTTTGAGACGGATGTCAACAGCCTTCCTTTATCGCTCATCTTATCGTGGTACGAGCAAAAGGCCGTTTGTATTTTGTTGTCCCTTATCGCCCTTGGAATCAAAAATATGCGCCTTGGCCCAACCCTTCCTGCCTTTTTAAAGCCCAAAGTGATTTCCTACTTGAGCGAAAATTTGGGTCTCAAACCTATCACTACTCCGGCAGAGGATTTAAAAGCCATACTGGGCTAAACACAAGTCACCTACTGTTCCTATACAAAAGAGGCAAGTTACTAACTTGCCTCTTTTGTATTCTTAAATAGGTATCAATTAGCGTGCCCGGATTCTTACCGTCGCCAATTACGAGAAGAATTATATCAATACTAGTGACTAAAGTGACATATATGTATTTTGTATTCTTTTATTAATGCCTATTGCAAAAATAATGCAGCGATGATAAATTGAGTGTCAATAATTGAATACATCCGAATTCGACCTTCGATTATAAAAAGTATGCTCTTATGAAAAAGGGGGTTAAGTGAAAACATTGGACAATGCAAGGAGTATTCAAGAGCGGTTCTCATTACCAAGTAGACTGCCATATAAAAACATTACTATGGCAGTACGAGAACGCTTGATGATGGAGCTTTTGTTTTCTAACAAATATGAGCCGGGTGAATGGATTAATGAATCGGTTATAGCCAATGAACTAAACATAAGCAAAGCGCCTATTAGGGAAGCCTTAAGGGAGTTAGCAGCAATTGGATTAGTGCAGATAGTACCTCACAAGGGAGCTCGTGTAACAGAATTTACAAAACGAGACATGGAAGAAATCTATACCATTAGATATATGTTAGAGGAATGCATTTTTAAGGATATTATCGTTCGGGATGCAGTAACAGAGGATGATATTAATCACCTTAATGGGATTGCTCAAAAGATGAAGATGATCGCTATGAGTGATAAGTCTAAGGAGTTAATATTGGGTAATTTTCTCGAGAAAGACCTTGAATTTCACAAATATCTTTGGCTTAAAGCGGACCTCAAATGGACAGTAAAAATGCTTTTAGATATATATCTTTTGCTCATTTTGGGAATATATAAATTTTTACTGGATGCTAACTTAACTGAAACAGCAGAATATCACTTTAGAATTATAGATTACATAAAGGCCAAGGATATTGATAAATTCAAAAAAGATAGGTCAGAAAGCTATTATGCTTTAAGAAGATGCACTAGTGATTAAAGGGGGGGTTTATTAAATGGATAAAATGACGAGCAGATTACGTAAACTTCTTTCTAGGGACCAAATACTTGTTGCGCCAGGAGCTCACGATCCTCTTGTGGCGAAGATAATCGAAAAAGAAGGTTTTGAGGCAGTGTATATGACTGGTTATGGGACCTCGGCAAGTGTGTTAGGGCAACCAGATGTCGGACTCTTGACGCAAACAGAAATGGCAATTAGAGCTGCGAACTTAGTTGAGGCAGTAAATATACCTGTCATTGCCGATGCAGATACAGGATATGGAAATGCCATTAATGTTCAACGGACCGTGCGCTTATACGAAAAAGCAGGGGTTGCCTGTATTCAACTTGAGGATCAAGTAGCTCCAAAAAAGTGTGGTCACATGCTGGGTAGGGAAATCATTTCGCAGGATGAGATGGTTGGAAAGATTAAAGCGGCCTGTGATGCCAGAGTTGATGACGACCTTATGATAATGGCAAGAACAGATGCCCGCACTAATTTTGGAATAGATGCGGCCATAGAAAGAGGCTTAGCTTACGAAGCAGCAGGTGCAGATATTATTTTTATAGAATCTCCAGAGTCTATTGAAGAAATGCAGAAGGTAACATCAAGTTTTAATGTGCCCGTGTTGGCCAATATGCTTGAACATGGGAGGACTCCGTTATTAACGGCAAAAGAACTCGAGGACCTGGGGTATGACTTAGTGATCTTCTGTGTAGCCTCTACATATGTTATCGCAAAGGCGGTTACTAAATTGATGAAGGAACTTAAAACTACGGGGACCACTGCTGGCATGCTCGACGACATGATTCCCTTTAACGAATTTAATGAGCTTGTTGGGTTGAATATTATTAGAGAGAAAGAAAAGGAATATGCTACAGGAAGGGATTAATGTAGCATTTAAGCACTAACAATATATAGTGAAGGAGGTATATTGATAATGGAGCAGATTAAAGATCCTATGAATTGGAAGGTATGGGGTAGGTTTATATTGCTATACATTTTACTTGTACCATGGTATTTCCCGAAGGGCATAGGAGAAAAATTGGTCCTCGGCATACCTCTTTGGGCTCTGTTAATTATCGTCTTTCTCGTATGTTTGGTGTTATCAATCATTGACGTTACAAGGAATCATTGGAATTTGGAAGCTTTTATTTCCAAGGAAGATAAGAGTTAGAGAGTTAAGGAGGGGATGATAAATGGTTAGCATGGTTGGTCCAATTGTTACGTTGGTTATTTCTCTGATTGTAATGCTTTACATTGGTTGGTATTCATTTAAAAAGAGACAAGCTGAGTCAATGGAAGATTATTTCCTTGCTAGTCGTACCGTAGGCACATTGGTTGTGGCCTTAAGCCTATTTGCCACACAGTATAGCGGTAACAGCATGATCGGATATACGGCAAGAGCTTACAGGATTGGCTTTCAGCAACTCGTTTTTCCTGTTTTTATGGTCATGATTCCCGTTGCTTATATGCTGTTTATACCTAGATTATATGTGCTAGCCCATAGAAGAAAATATATAACGTTAATCGATTTCTTGGAGGATAGGTTTAGATCAAAAACTCTTTGTTTTATAGCTGGTATTTTTTTATTCTGGGGAATATATGTACAATTTATCGAGCAGCTCCAGGCTAGCGGCACCCTTTTTGCTGGTTTGGGTTCCCATATACCTTATTGGAGTGGAGTAGTGATTTTAGGATCGATTATTGCCGTATATGTTGCAATAGGTGGAATGAGGGGAGCGATGCTAGCTCAAGCGATTCAGGGTGGAATAATGTTTTTGGGAATTTTGTTTTTAATTATATACAGTTGGATTCATTTTGGTGGGCTCGGCTCATCGGTCCAGAAGTTGCTGGAAATTTCTCCATCGAAGGTTCTTCCGCCCCAATCGTCGGGAGGAATACTGAATTGGGCAAGTACCATGGCGCTGGTTGGTTTAGGTGGTGCAATGTATGCACATTCTATCCAACAGCTTTTTGCGTCACGTAATGAAAACGTTTTGAAGCATTCATTAGCTAGAATGGCTGTCTTAACTTTCGTAACTCCTACAATACTTGTGTTCATCGGTGTTATAGCTGCGGCAAATATATTGGGACTTTCGGGAATGGACACAGAAAAAGTAATACCAATCATGTTGACACAAATTATGCAAAGGTCGACATTTGCTTATTGGGCTATGTCTATAGTGTTCACTGCTATTCTTATGGCTACGCTTTCAACCGCAAGCGGAGTTCTGATTTCATTAACCACCATAATCATTAGAGATTTCTATCGACGGTTTATCAACCCTAATGTTACGGACCTAAAGGCAACAAGGGTGGCTCGTTGGTTTAACTTTGTAATACTAATCGTAAGTATGATATTGGTTTTGGAACCAAAGACTACTATATGGCGACTAACGGAGATTAAGTTTGAAGGACTTTTACAAGCAGTTCCTGCAGTCCTTTTGGGTCTATATTGGTCTCGAGCAACTAAACCTGCAATAATTACCGGTATGATTGTAGGTGGAGTTGTGGCTGTAGGTATGAGTTTGTCGGGTAATCCTAGATTCCTAGGTATACATGGTGGCGTTTGGGGCATGCTTTTAAACTTCTTTATTGCAATTGCAATTAGCTTAATGACTTCGTCCAAGGAAGATGAAATACAATCATTTGGCGAAAAATTTGTTAATTTATTTAAAATGAACCAATAGTATTCAAAATGTGTTTCTTTTAATATTAATATTATAATATTTTATATAAAATTAAGATTGAATAAGACTATATATGGATTTTAACGTTTAATAAGGAGGTAATAACTAATGGGTCATAGCATAACCGAAAAAATACTTGCCGCTCATAGCGAGCAAGGAGACTTTAAACCGGGGGATATCATTGATGTAACTGTGGATATGTTACTGATGAACGATATTACCGGACCGGTGGCGGTTGAGGTCTTTGATAAGATGGGCGATGGAGAGGTTTTCGATAAGAACAAGATAGCTATAGTTTTAGACCATTTTACTCCCAATAAAGACGTGACGTCTGCTAAACAGTGCAAAACAATGCGCGATTTTGCTGCTGCAAAAGGGATCAAGCACTTTTACGATGCAGGTTATGGAATTGAACATGTCGTCTTGCCGGAAGATGGAATAGTAAAGCCCGGAGATTTGATCATAGGAGGGGACTCTCATACGGTTACCTACGGTGCTCTGGGTGCCTTTTCTACGGGAATGGGAAGTACAGATGTCGCGGGAATTATGGCTCTTGGCAAAACTTGGCTTAAGGTGCCAGAGCAAATTAAGGTCTTGTTGGTGGGCTTACCCAATAAATGGGTTTCGGGTAAAGATGTAATATTGTACGTAATATCCCTGCTGGGTACCGATGGAGCATTGGGGAAATCTCTGGAATTTGATGGTCCCGGCGCTAAACATTTAAATATGGATTCGCGTTTTTCGATTTGCAATATGGCCGTAGAGTGCGGTGCGATCAATGGGATATTTAACTTTGACGATGTAACACAAGAATATATAGAAAGTCTGGGTCTGAAGGATTTCTGTGAGTATAGAAGCGATTCCGATGCGATCTACAAAAAAGTTATAGACGTAGATTTGGGTGAACTTGAACCGATTGTAGCTATGCCGCATTTGCCTTCCAGGGGTGTACCTGTATCGGAGGTAAAGGATATTGAAATCGACCAGTCCTTCATCGGCTCCTGCACCAATGGGCGCATTACCGACTTGCGCATTGCATCAGAAATTGTCAAGGGAAAGAAAATACATCCTCGCGTCAGAGGTTTAATCGCGCCAGGCAGCAGAAAGGTCTTTGCTCAAGCTTTAAAGGAGGGGTTAATAGAAATTTTCACTGAAAGCGGGTTTACGATTTTGCCGCCAGGCTGTGGGCCTTGTTTTGGCGGACATATGGGCATACTCGCCAAGGGAGAGCGATGCGTCTCGACAACCAACAGGAATTTTGTCGGTCGTATGGGTGATAAAGGCAGTGAAGTCTATCTGGCAAATCCGGCTGTTGCAGCAGCATCGGCGATAGCAGGGAAGCTGACCCATCCTTCGGAGGTGATTTAAGTGTTTATAAGAGGTAAAGCATTGAAATACGGAGATCACGTTGATACCGATGTAATTATCCCTGGAGTTTATTTGAGTATAACCGATCCCAGGGAATTGGCTAAGCACTGCATGGAGGGTGTAGACCCCGATTTTCCGAAAAAGGTCAAAAAGGGCGATATATTAGTTGCGGGGATTAACTTTGGATGCGGATCGTCTCGAGAGCACGCTCCTATAGCCCTAAAGGAGTGTGGCGTTGGAGCAGTAGTGGCAAAGAGCTTCGCTGCCATATTTTATCGCAATGCTATAAACATTGGATTGCCCCTTGTCGAGTGTTCGGATGCCGTTGACGAAATAGACGAAAATGACGAAATAGAGATCGACATGGAGCTTGGAGAGCTTAAAAACATAACAAAGGGTAAAAGATATAAAATTACCCCCCTTCCAGAGTCAATTAAAAACATACTGGATTTAGGCGGTTTAATAGAATATGTTAAAAACGCTAAAGGAAGTGTATAAGGACAATGGATAGAATATCACACGTTAGAAAACAATTTGTAGAGATGTTGGAAAAGGAAGATATAATCATAGCCCCTGGTTGTTATGACGCGTTATCTGCGCGCATAGTTGAGGCAACGGGACATAATTGTGTGTATATGACGGGTTTTGGAACTTCTGCGAGTCTGTTGGGCCTTCCTGATATGGGTTTTATTACCATGCCCGAAATCATTGACAACGCAAGGCGTATAGCTGGAGCGGTTAATATTCCCGTTATAGCAGATGCAGATACAGGGTATGGCAATCCTTTGAACGTATATAGAACGGTAAAGGAGTACGAACGAAGCGGGGTAGCAGCGATACATATCGAAGACCAGACCTTTCCCAAGCGTTGTGGCCACTTAGAGGGAAAAGAAGTGGTCGATCCAGAGGAAATGGTTCAAAAAATAAAAGCTGCTTGTGATGCCAGGACAGATGATGATTTTAAAATAATAGCGAGAACTGATGCTAGGGCTGTCATGGGATTAGATGATGCAATTGCAAGAGCTAGAAAATATTATAAGGCTGGTGCTGACATCATATTTGTAGAATCCCCCTATACAGTAGATGAATTCAAATACATCGCAAAAGAACTTCATGGCATTCCGTTATTAGCCAACATGGCGGAGGGTGGGAAATCTCCAATGCTATCCGCCAACGAGCTACGACAAATGGGGTATAAGATCGTAATATTTCCTGTAGGCCTTCTGTTTGCTGCCTCTCAAGCAATGTACGGGTTATCTCAAGAGATTAAAGAAAAAGGGACCAATAGAGATGCTTTTGATCACATGTGGACATTTAAGCAATTTACTGATTTTATCGGGGTTCCGAAATGTAACGCTTTGTCTGAGAAATATCGCTCCAATTGATAAAAAGGCAAATTAAAAGGGACCAAAACTTCAAGTTTGGTCCCTTTTAGTAGATTTATTATTGTTGTTTCTTTGCTATCATAGCGAAAAAAATCAAAGGTACGTCGCTGTTATTTTTAATGCTGTGGGATTCTCCTTTGCGCGTGAGGAAAACATCGCCCGGATTGGCTTCGACCTCAGTTGTGCCGTCTGTAAATATGCCTCTACCCGATAATATCGCGTAGACTTCCTCATCGTCGATATGCTGATGAAACCCTATTGAAGCTCCGGGTTCTAATTCGATCCGCGATGCCATTTTTACAGCTCCTTCATCGTCCGGAATCGGAACGTAATAGAAAGACGCCTTGCCCGATCCGCCCTTCATGTTCTCGCGTACCACAACTTCATTAGACTGTTTTAATATCGCCATCATTTTCACTCCCTATTGTTTGCCAAAAGCTCTTTCAAGCAGCAGTCTTTGCTCTACGGAGGCTACGAGCCTTTTAGTGTAGGCTACGGTATCGGGATTTACGGACATGCTGTCGATGCCCTTCCGAACGAGGAATTCCGCAAATCCTGGATAAAGCGATGGCGCCTGT
This sequence comes from Acetomicrobium thermoterrenum DSM 13490, assembly GCF_900107215.1. NCBI lineage: Bacteria > Thermotogati > Synergistota > Synergistia > Synergistales > Acetomicrobiaceae > Acetomicrobium > Acetomicrobium thermoterrenum. Next base: position 21,129 of record NZ_FNPD01000013.1, read on the forward strand.
CCACAAATGGAACAGGTCTTGCCGTATTTGTGAGTTGCGTCAATGAGTATTTCGATCGCTTTTAGTACTGCCGGATCTTGCTCGTCGAAGTAGCCCATGCGATTAAGTATTCCCGAGTCCCTGTCGACGCCAAGGGTCAACTGCGTTAAGTCATTGCTGCCGATGCTTATGCCGTCCACTTTTTTAGCAAATTCTTCGGCAAGCATCACCACGGAAGGAACTTCAGCCATTATCCAAACCTTGAGCGATCCGCCTTGTTCTAATCCTTCAGAGGCCATGATGGCCTTCACCTTGTCCAGCTCCCAAAGGTTTCTGACGAAGGGGAGCATTACCCATGCGTTTGTAAGTCCGTATTCTTCCCTAACCTTACGAATGGCCCTGCATTCCAACCTAAACCCTTCTTCGTATTCGGGCGAAATATATCTGGAAACCCCTCTCCAACCTATCATTGGGTTGTTTTCGATCGGTTCGACCTCATCTCCGCCCTCTAAGCCCCTGAATTCGTTGGTCCTAAAATCGCTAAATCGGACAACTACCGGTCTTGGGTATATGGCTTGGGCTACTGCAGCTATTCCCTCTGCCATTCTGCTGATCAATATATCTCCTTTATTTTGCTTCACCAAGTACATGGGGTGTATGCCAACCATATCTGTGAAGATAAACTCCGTCCTCATCAAGCCAATTCCGTCAAAAGGCAATTCTTTGTATTTGTCAATTAAACCAGGCTCGCCAAGGTTCATGTATATCTTTGTGCCGGTTATCGGAGCCCATTGTTCGACGATTTCTTTGACCTTTTGTTCCGATATTCCTACGGTTGGGGTTGAAGACTTTGGTTTTTCCCCTTGCAGCTGGAGCAGTCTATCGCCTTTATATACTACACCTCTTGTTGCATCTACCGTGACTGTCATCCCGTCTTCCAGGACTTCGGTTGCATTTTGTGTGCCGACGATACAGGGAATTCCAAATTCCCTTGAAACGATTGCTGCATGACAAGTCCTTCCTCCTTCATCGGTCACGACTGCTACTGCTTTTTTCATTGCAGGAACCATGTCGGGATTTGTCATGGCAGTGACCAATATGTCGCCTTCTTGGATTTTGCCTATCTCATCGATACTTTGTATCTTTTTTACCTTGCCGACGGCGATGCCCGGAGAAGCGGCAAGACCTTTTACCAGAACTTCTGGCTCTGTTTTTGTGTCAAATTGGATCGGCTCTTCCGATTTTTGGGGTTTAAAGGTGGTTACAGGTCTTGACTGAAGGATGTAAAGCTCTCCTGTATCTCTATCGATAGCCCACTCTATATCCTGGGGGAATCCATAAACGTTTTCAATTCGCTTTCCCATGGATGCTATTTTTTTTACCTCGTCTTCGCTTAGGCAGGGTTGGGAAATGGCACCCGGTCCGAGAATGTCTTTCACATTTACGGTGGTGGTGCCTCCTCCCGATGCTTCTCTTATAACCATGACGGTTTTTTGGGAAATCCTTTCTTCTTTGATGTCAAGTGTTTTCTTGTCTATGATATATTCATCGGGGGTGACCGATCCTGACACGATAGCTTCGCCCAGGCCCCAACTTGCGTTTATCATGATTTCGTCGGAATTGTTGCTAATGGGGTTTATTGTGAACATTACCCCTGATTTAGAAGCGTTTACCATCTTTTGTACAACTACGCTCAAAAGCACGCTCATATGATCGAAACCCTTTATGTGACGATAATAAGTGGCTCTGGAGGTCCATAGAGATGCCCAGCATTTTTTGACGTGTTTAAGAAGTTCATCTTTGCCTTTAATGTGAAGGTATGTATCTTGTTGACCCGCAAAGGATGCATCTGGAAGGTCCTCTGCAGTGGCTGAGCTTCGTACCGCTACCTCCGGTTCGTTTAAGTTGATTTGCTCTGCTAAGACAGCGTATGCCCGCAGTATATCTCGTTCAACTTGTAGAGGAATATCAGTTTCGACCATTAAATTCCTTATTTTTGCGGTCTTTTCTTCTAAATCTCCTGCATCGTCGAAATTAATTTTTGAGAGTATGTCTTTAATTACTTTATTGATGTTTGATAATGTTACAAAGTCCTTATATGCTTTTGACACTATGCAAAAACCGGGCGGTACAGGGATGCTGTGATTTGTCATTTCCCCCAGGTTTGCTCCTTTGCCGCCCACCAGGGGTATGTCTTCCTTTGTAAGTTCGTCAAACCATTTTATGTAGCTAAAGGTGCCCTTTGCCATATCTTCGTCACTCCCCTTTGCAGATCTCTTTTTGTCTCGAGTATTAATATACCATATTGTGGAATGAATTATAAAGAGATGTTTATTGAATTAAGACATAAAAAGAGAGGGGATGATCCCCTCTCTTTTTATGTGCGTCAGTGCAAAGGAGCGGCTACTTTCTGTTTAAGACCTCGGCCAAGCCCTTGTAAAGAGCCCAACGTTCCTTATTGAACGCCTCGGCCTCTTTCAGAAGTTCTTCTGCTCTCTCGGGGAAGTCCCTGTGGAGCATGGCGAATCTGGTTTCTGACAACATGTAGTCTTTTAACGGTAGAGAAGGTTCCTTGCAATCTAGTTGAAAAGCCTTTCCTTCGTCTTTTAACCTTGGGTCATATCTAAACAGTATCCATTGCCCGGAATCGACAGCCATTTTTTGGTGCTCTGCTCCTCGCTTGAGATCGAACCCATGGGATATACAATGGGAGTAAGCGATGATCAGAGAAGCTCCTTCATAGGATTCTGCTTCATGGAAAGCCTTTATTGCTTGAGTCGGATTGGCGCCCATTGCGATTCTGGCTACATAGATGTTCCCATATGTAACGGCCATCAGGGCAAGATCCTTCTTACCTGTCGGTTTGCCGGCAGCTGCAAATCTTGCAGCTGCTCCCAAAGGTGTAGCCTTGGAAGCCTGGCCTCCTGTATTTGAGTAGACCTCGGTGTCAAGCACGAGGACATTGACATTTTCGCCTGTTGCGAGCACATGATCCAACCCGCCGTAACCTATGTCATATGCCCATCCGTCTCCGCCAACTATCCAAATGCTCTTTTTGACGAGATCGTCGGCAATTTGGAGAAGCTCTTTCGCTTTCATGTCGGATATATTTCGCAAAGTCTTCTTGAGTTCATCGATTCTGGCGCGTTGCTTTTTGATTCCTTCTTCGGTGCTTTGATCAGCGTTTAAAATCTCGCTTACGAGCCTGTCTCCAATTTCTCCCGCTAATTCGGTTAGAAGTTGTTTTGCCCTCGCATTTCGTGCATTTAGAGCCAGCCTCATGCCGAGTCCAAACTCAGCGTTATCTTCGAACAACGAATTGGACCAAGCCGGGCCTCTGTTTTCCCTGTTAGTTGTCCATGGAGTGGTAGGCAAATTACCACAATAAATTGATGAGCAACCAGTTGCGTTTGCTATCGTAATTCTGTCTCCGTAAAGTTGGCTGAGCAACTTAAGGTAAGGAGCTTCTCCGCAACCGGCGCAGGCTCCACAAAATTCGAAGAGAGGCTGAACCAACATCAAATCCTTTAGAGATTGAGTGTTTAATTTGTCCTTCTCGATCTCCGGCAAGGAGAGGAAATAATCCCATTTTGGAATTTCTTCCTCGCGAACTTCGATCTGACTGACCATGGAAAGGGCGTTTTTAGTGGGGTCTTCGTTTTTGCTTACAGGGCAATTTGCGACGCAACTGCCACACCCGGTGCAATCTTCCGGAGCTATTTGGATGGTAAAGGCCTGATCCTTATATTGAGGCCATTTCGCTTCGGCATATTGCCATCCTTCCGGTGCGTCCTTCAGATAGGACTTGTCGTATACTTTTGCCCTTATCGTGGCATGGGGGCAAATGAAGGTGCATCGACCGCACTGGATACATGCACTCGGATTCCACTTGGGTATTTCGACGGCTATATTGCGTTTTTCCCACTTAGAGGTACCGGAGGGGAAGGTTCCATCGTTCGGAAGCTTGCTTACGGGTAGTTTGTCCCCTTGCAGGACCATCATGGGACCGAGTACTTCCTTTACGAATTCTGGAGCTTTGTCGGATACAGCCGGTTTCACATCGAAATCGCTTGTTACCTCTCCGGGAACCTTTACTTCCTGCAGATGCTCCAAAGCGGCATCGACGGCAGCAATATTTTTGTTTACAACTGCTTCGCCGCGCTTGCCATATGTTTGTACGATAGCATTCTTTATCTTTTCCACTGCAAGATCGAAGGGGATGACCTTGCTCAAATAGAAGAAACAGGTTTGCATTATCGTGTTTATGCGCGGGCCAAGTCCTTTTTCCTTTGCGACGCTGTAGGCATCTATTACATAGAAGCGCAATTTTTTATCAAGTATTTGTCGCTGCACTGTCCGCGGCAAATGGTTCCAAACTTCCCCAGCAGGGTGGGGGCTGTTCAGAAGGAAGATGGCACCTTCCTCGGCTATGTCAAGAACGTTTAATTTTTCCGTGAAAGCAAATTGATGACATGCTACAAAGTTTGCTTTGTCAATTTGATAAGTGGACCGAATTGGATTGGGTCCAAAACGCAAGTGGGAGATGGTATATCCTCCTGCCTTTTTCGAATCGTAAACGAAGTAGCCTTGAGCGTAAAGTTCGGTTTCTTCGCCTATTATCTTTATCGAATTTTTGTTGGCCCCTACCGTGCCATCGGAACCGAGACCAAAAAAGACGGCACGAGTCGATTGCGGGTCTGCTATCCAAAAGCCTTCGTCTACTTTTAGGCTGGTATTGGCAACGTCATCTTCAATGCCAACAGTGAAATGGTTTTTGGGATAGGTTTTTTTCAGTTCGTCGAAGACCGCTTTGACCATGGCTGGAGTAAACTCCTTTGAGGATAGGCCGTATCGTCCTCCGATAAGGGTAGGATTGAAATCGGAGTCCAAAAGACCGCCACGTTTTGCTTCATATATGCCATTTACTATGTCAAGATATAGCGGTTCTCCTGCGCTACCGGATTCTTTAGTCCTGTCGAGTACCGCAATCGCTTTCACCGTTTCAGGTAATGCTTTTACGAAGTGCTCTATCGAGAAAGGTCTGTAGAGGTGAACTTTGATGATGCCCACTTTCTCTCCCCGTTTAATCAGGTATTCTACCGTCTCGTGAGCCGTTTCAGCACCGGAACCCATCAATATTATCACGCGTTCGGCGTTAGGATCGCCCACGTAATCGAAGAGGTGATACTGCCTTCCCGTCAGCCTAGCGAATTCGTCCATCGTTTCTTGCACTATCTTAGGGCAGGCCGAGTAATAAGGATTACATCCCTCTCTTGATTGGAAGAAGGAGTCGGGATTTTGTGCAGTTCCGCGAATAAAAGGATTGTCTGGAGATAGGGCACGTTTTCTGTGCTCAAGAACCATATCGTAATCTATCATTTGTCGCAAAGTATCGTCGCTTAGGTATTCGATTTTGTTTACCTCGTGTGAAGTTCTGAAGCCGTCGAAGAAATGGAGAAAGGGTACCCTGCTTTTTAGGGTGGATGCGGTAGCGATAGCAGCGAAATCGTGAGCCTCCTGTACCGAATTCGAAGCCAAAAGAGCCCATCCCGTCTGTCTGACTGCCATAACATCGCTATGATCCCCGAATATGGATAGAGCGTGAGTGGCTATAGTCCTTGCCGAGACGTGCATGGTCGCCGATGTCAGTTCTCCGGCAATTTTGTACATATTAGGGATCATGAGTAACAATCCCTGGGAAGCCGTGAAGGTCGTGGATAGGGCTCCCCCCTGAAGCGCTCCGTGGAGTGAACCTGAAGCACCGCCCTCGCTTTGCAACTCAATAACCCTGGGAACGAAGCCCCATACGTTAGGCTCTCCCTTGGCCGCCCATTCATCGGCATGTTCGCCCATTGGAGAAGAGGGCGTAATGGGATATATGGCGGCAATTTCGGACAGCCTGTAAGCTGTTGATGCGGCTGCTTCGTTACCATCGATAGTAACATATTTTACAGACATTGCATGAACCTCCTTGATTATGAAGTAAATTGCTCTAGAGTATAGATCAAATTGATATTTTTATCTCAAAAATATTATACACACAATTCAGTCATTTTGATATATCATTTTACCAAACGGTATGAAATGTCGCAAACCAAAAATGACCGCAAATATATATTTTGGAAGAGGAGTGAAATGTGATTCTTTTTGATCGCAGGAAAAGCGGAATATTGCTTCATTTGACATCTCTGCCCTCCGGTTGGGGTACTGGCGATATGGGGCCAATGGCGTATAGCTTCGTAGATTTGCTTGAAAAACTTGGCCAATCCATTTGGCAAATTTTACCATTGAATCCCACAGACGGTATTTACGGTTATTCGCCCTACAGCTCCATTTCGGCCTTTGCGGGTAACCCCATGCTTGTAAGTCCAGAGATGTTGGTTCAGGATAAATTTTTGGACGAGTGGGAGCTTTCCCATAAATTTGCGGACTCGGGGGCAAAATTCGAGGAGGCTTCTGCCGTTCGTGATAATATGTTTGGCAAGGCATTGGAGAAGTTTATTCCGGACGACGATTTCCAAAAATTTTGCAATGACAATGCATGGTGGCTCGAAGATTTTAGTCTATACAAGGCCATTAAATCCAAATTTAAACTACCATGGTATTTCTGGCCAGAACAATTAAAGAGACGGGAGCCTGAGGAGATTGAAAAATCAAAAAAAGAATTAGCCAAAAAGATATACAGAGAAAAGTTCGTTCAATATATATTTTTCAAACAGTGGAAGAGGCTTCGTGAATATGCCAACTCCAAAGGCATTGAGATATTTGGCGACATGCCTTTGTACGTAGCTCACGACAGCGCAGACGTGTGGGCCAATCAGGATATATTTTGCCTGGGAGAAGACGGGATGCCCATTGAAGTTGCAGGCGTTCCCCCCGATTATTTCAGTTCGACAGGCCAGTATTGGGGGAACCCTCTTTATAGGTGGGACGTCATCGAAAGCAATGGATTTGACTGGTGGATAAAGAGAGTCAAACATGCTTTGGATTTATACGATATAGTAAGAATTGATCATTTCAGAGGATTGATAGGCTATTGGGCAATTCCCTTCGGTCAACCTAATGCAGTCAACGGAAAGTGGCTTAAAGGGCCTGCGGAGAAACTTATATCTGCCTTGAACAATAGTTTGGGAGAGCTCCCAATAATTGCAGAGGATCTTGGAGACATAACTGATGACGTTCGAGATTTTATGGCGGCTCACGACATACCCGGCATGAGGGTTTTGCTTTTTGGATTAGACAATCCGCAAGAGAACATTCATACTCCCTATCATTATGTAAAACGTTGTGTTGCCTATACGGGAACTCAGGATAACAATACATCTTTAGGGTGGTATTTAGAAGAGGCGTCTAGCCGGGAAATTAGGAATTTGATCCTGCTTTTGGGGCGTAAGACCGGCGCCGGTTCGATTGCCCGGGACCTGATCAGGTTGATTGAACTCTCAGTAGCAGAGTTGGTTATAATTCCCTATCAAGATATACTGGGGTTAGGTTCTTTTGCTCGAATAAATAAGCCTGCAAGCAGCGATGGAAATTGGCAATGGCGAATGAATGAAAAAATGATGAGTCTTCCGGTGTTAAAATGGTTTAAAGAGATCACGGAGTTTGCTGGTAGGCATTAGCCGATTGACAAATGGAGGTGAGATAATGCGAGAAGATCGCATCATGACCGATGTAGGAACCAACGAATGGCAGGTGGTGGTGTTTTCTTTAGGTGATCAAAGTTTCGCGATAAATGTCGACAAGACCAGGGAAATTTTGCGATGGACAGGTGTTCGGCCAGTCCCTAAGTCACACCCTGCAATGCTTGGAATTACAACTGTCAGAGGCGAGGTAATCCCCCTGATCGACTTGAGGATTTATTTAAACATTACGTCCGCAGTTCCTCAAGAGCAGAGCAAGGTAATAGTGACGGAATTTAATCTGATGAAGCTTGGGTTTGTTGTAGACGGCGTGGAGAGAATTTATAGAATCCATTCCGAAGAGTTGGATTCAACTTTAACTGGGACTTTTTTAGGAGAAAACGTATTGTACGTCATTAAAAGGGAGGACAGAAATATACTTCTGTTGGATTATGAAAGAATAGTACAAGTTGTAAATCCGGAGCTCGCGGGACAATATGCTGTGGATTCTTCTAAAATGCATAACATGGTTTCCGAATTGGGGGATTTGGATAAATACAAAATTTTGGTAGTAGAGGATTCGCCTCTAATTAGAAGAATGATCCAGGATGTATTGGCTAAAGGCGGTTTTCATAATGTTGAAGCCGTATCTCACGGCAAAGCTGCTTGGGACAGACTGTCCGATGAAGGAGAGAACTTCGATCTGGTCATAACCGATATAGAGATGCCAAAGATGGATGGTTTGACGTTGACGAAAAAAATTAAAGAAGACGAGCGTTTTCGACAGATACCTGTAATTGTTTTCTCTTCTATCATGGCCGAAGACATCAAAAGAAAAGCTCAAAGCGTAGGAGCAGACGGTCAAATCACGAAACCCGAGATTGACCAATTAATAGTCAGTGTCGGTAAGTTATTGAAAAGAAGGGAGGTTAAAACGGAGAGAGCATGAAGTTGTTACCTCAATGGGATAAAATTGTCAGCTTTGAAGTGCCCATGTGGACCCCTTACGGGCTCGATTACAGGCCGGTGTCCTTTATTGGTGGTGCAGACCGTTTTTTGAAGGACATAGCTTTTTTCGCTATGGAACTTGAGAGCGAATTTATATATTTGAAAGGAATCAGGTTTGGAGAAGTCGGGGTTGTTACATACGATAAAACCATAGATCCCGGTAGAGATATGGTCTTTCCTCCACTCGGTTTTATTATGATTTTTTCTTATTCCAGGGCGATGGAAAAATTAATTTCCTCTTTCTTGAAGGACGACGAAGATATGGAAGCGGGCATATGTTTTTGCGATCTATTGGATAGACAGATGCGTTTGGGAGGATATAAGGCAATTGCCATAATGAGCAATAATCCTTTTTTTGACGATGAGGAATTTTTGGAGAACTTTGTCCGGGAGCTGTCTAAAGGTGTCGAGAACAAGACTCCTTCATCCATGACGTTCTTTGCAGAAAAGTTCGGCTATAGAAGGTTTTTCATTCCCTACGAGACGGATAATATCACTGATCTTGCCATATCCGGCATATTTAATAATTTCGAAATAGCAGAGACTGCGTCCATGTTAGGTTCTGTTGACCACCGGCAATTCCGCTAAAAGGGCGAAGTTTATTGCATGTTAATACCTTAATTTGGAAAGGAGAGTTTGCTATGGTTGAATTGACGAGAGAGGCGGCATACGATCTTCTCGCAATGCACAATCGGGACGAAAGCCATATTAAGCATGCCCTAGCGGTTGAGGCAGCAATGAAATATTTTGCAAGGCTTTATGGAGAAGACGAAAATTTATGGGGTATTGTTGGACTGCTTCACGATTTGGATTGGGAGGAATGTCCCGAAGAACATCCAAAAAGGGGAGCGGAATGGCTCAGGGAAGTCGGATATCCCGATTATGTCGTGCGAGGTGTGTTGGCCCATGCATGGGAGATAACGGGAGTTGAACCTGACAATTTGATGGAAAAGGTCATCTATGCCATCGACGAGCTTACGGGGTTCGTTATTGCCGTTGCGTTGGTCAGGCCGAGCCGTTCGCTTTCGGATTTGACGACCAAGTCGGTTATGAAAAAATGGAAAGATAAGGCTTTTGCTAAGGGGGTAAACAGAGAAGTTATTCAAAAAGGGGCTGGTCTCCTTGATATGCCATTGAACGAGTTAATAGATCATGTCATAAAGGCATTGCGCCCGATCGAAAGGGAACTGGGGTTGGGCTAGTTTGAGAATTTTGGTTTGTGCCGACTGGCATGCCGGCGCTCGCACTTGGGGCGTTGATAGGCTGGAAGAAACCATATCTGCCCTATCTCAGATGTATGAAGCAGCCCGGGATTTCAAAGTAGACGCCTTGTTTGTGCTTGGCGATATCTTTCACAGCTTCAGATATCCGGGAGAAGAAGTGGTAATGCCTATTGCTAATTTTTTCTCCAGCGTTTTGTCTCTTCCGTGGAAACCCACGGTTTATTTATTGAAGGGAAATCACGATTGGAACGGAATCAAAATATGGGAGCTCTTTCAAAGCGATGGGCGGTTTGTTTTTGTCGATGAGGTGACTTATGCGAATATAGGTGATTTCCTTATATTTTTATTGCCTTATTTACGAAAACATGATTGTCCCAAAGAGGAAGAATTGGATGAGTTCTTAAAGTCCTGTTGGAAAGGTGCTCCAAAAGCAAATATGCGTTTATGTTTTGCCCATATGGCCGTAGAAGATACTGTTCCAAACCTCTCCGAGTTAACCCTTTCAAAAGATGTCTTAAAAGACCTGGAAATAGATTTGACAATATGCGGACATATACATCGTCACGGAAGGGTTTCTGAAGAAACCCTTCCGATTTATTATGCGGGCTCTCCCTTGCGGTTGGACTTTTCTGAGGAAGGGCATTGTACGGGCCTTTACATCATTGACGAGAAAGGAAATATCGAAGATATTCCGATAAACAGCAAAGAACTAATCACTTTGCGCTACGACGACGAAGAAGAAGCCTTTAAATCCCTATCGACCTCATCGCAATTGATCCCGCGTGATGCTTATCTTAGGGTTATTGTTAATAGATCCTCTTTGCCTATATCGCAACTTCTGGATAAATGCAGAAACCTGGGAGGAGAGCAGATAGTCGTGGTCGCCGTAAATGAAGGCATGATTTCTGAAATCAGCTCGCCTCAAGACCCCTTCGATATAATTCGGTTATGGAAACATTACATCGAGAGCCAAGAAGAAAATGAATCGACTTTGTTGATTTTAAAAAAAATTGGAGAAAAACTTCTTTCGGGCAAAGATCCTTCGACGATGTGGAATGAGATCAAGTCCTATTTTGAAGCGGGTGAAAGGTATTGAGACTTTTGGAGTTGAAAGTAAGAAACATCCTGGGATTGAGGGAAGCCAGCATCAAGTTCGACCCTGGAGCGGTTGCAATAGTCGGGCCAAATGGAGCGGGCAAAAGTTCAATATTGGATTCCCTTGTTTTGGCTTTATTTGGTTCTCCTACTCCGGTTAGAGTGGTAAACAACCTTAATGTCATCAGGATGGGCTCCTCTGAAGGTCGTGTTATCTGTACTTTCGTTAAAAATGGTGAAGTTTACAGGATAACGAGGAAGTTTAAAGGCCCAAAGGGACAACAAGAGGCGCTGCTGGAAAAAGGTGGCGATGACGGTGGAAAGTGGGATGTTATAGCATCTAACGTTAAAGAAGTTAATGGATGTATTGCAAAAGTCCTATCGCCCTTTGCTGATAGCATGGGTGATGCCAATTTAAGTAAATTGCGCGATGCCTTTATATCCACCGTATTTGTGCCTCAAGGGATGGTTACAAAATTCGTGGATGTATCGCCAGGCGAGAGGTGGCAGATTTTAACTGCCTCTTTGGGATTGGAGAGCGAAAGCAAGCTACAAGAAAAGGTTAGAAGAATCGTTCAGATTGCTACGGCCGAAATTGAAAATGTAAAAGGGTCCCTTCAAAAGGTAGAAGATTTTTTAAATAAGCTGCCAACCGAGGAAGAGATACGTCGCGATTTAAAGAGCGTGGGTCGAAATCTGAAAAGTGTGCAAGACAGGTTGGTTGCCTTTAAAAAGTCTATCGATACAAAAAATAAATTAGTTGAGCTTGAAGAGCAAATAAAACGCCTTTCATCCGAACATGAAGAGGCATCTGCTTTGTATAAAAATATTTACGATGAATACAGACTTTATGAGGCTAATCAAGCTTTAAAAGGCTTGATTTCAGTGTCAAAGCACTATAGAGAGTTAAATGAAAAAATTAATTCTTTGGAGTCTAATATTCAATACATCAATAAAAAAATTGAGCCTAAAATCATGGAAGTAAACAAACTAAGAGTTGCCTATAAAAATATTTATTTAAAGATGCAAAATATCAATAAGTATGCACAACATAAAGATGAAGCGTTAAAATTATTGGATTTGGCCGAAGGTATAAAATTTTGCAAGGCAGAAATTGAGCTTATCGAAGCGGATATCGCAAAGAACAATAAAAGCCTGGACGAACTTTCGAAAAGAAGGCGAAGATTATATAGACAAAAGCTTGAGAGAAGCCTGTGCGACGTTATTCAAGAACATAAAAATATAGCCCATACTATGGTGCGTACTCTCGAGGCGATTAGAAGCCGGTTAATAGATTGGGTAAAGCAGCTAGCGCCGGATGGAGCTGTAGATTTCGAGCGCTTTAAGGGTGTTGGAGCTATCGAGGTTGCCAGGTCGCTGGTTTTTTCCGATCTGGGAGAGGCTTTGTCTGAGTGGGGAAAGGCCAAGAATCGAACTTTGACTCTTTTACAAGAGGGCAGGAGGTTGAGGGAAGAGATCAGGTCTCTCGGTTTCGAGGCGCCTCGATCTGAATTGTCCGTTAGAGAAATAGATGCCCTTCTTGGTGAATTGGAAGACAATATTAGAAAGCAAGAGTTAAAAAAACACCAGCTCATGGGATCCCTGGAGAAAAATTTGAAGGACATGAAGAAAATGTGCCAAGTTGCAAAAAACCTCGAGGAAGTTCTTGGCGGACTTTTGCCGGAAGATGTAGTAAAAGCTGCAAAAGAGAGGGAAAGGTTTTTAAAGGAGTTGGAAGAAATCCGCAACAAAGGCGATTCTCTCAACTCGGAGATCGAGGAATTAAAAGAGAAAAAAAGAAAATTAGAAGGAGAATTGGCACAAGCAGAATGGCAACGGGAGAATGCGAAAAATGCACTGCGGGATGCTGCTGAGAACTTCAGAGAGTTATGCCGTAAACACGGATTGACTCAAAAAGACAAAACTAAGTTAATGTACCGCGACGGTATGACTCATTGTAGTAAAGAAGAAGTGGAAGACGCTAGACGCCGCCTAGATTTATCGCGCGATCTCCTGTCCCGTGCTAAAGTTGAATTTCGAGACTTTAAGCTTAAATTCGAAACGACCCTTCCGCCGTTGGAAACGTTAACAAATCGTAAGCAGGAGCTGGAAGAAGAGGAAGAAAGGCTGAAGAGCGTTTTGAACGAACTGCAATACAATCTCAGACAGAAAGAAGGACTCGAAAAAGAAAAAGGGCAGATGAAAGAAAAATACAATGTAATAAGCCAAGCTTTCGATGTTGCAATCAAACTGCAAAAATATACAGATGGCAGAAATTTTGTGCGTTTTTTGAGCGACACCATACTTGGGGAATTACTCAGCGCTGTGAACAAAAACCTTTCTTTTAAAGGATTTTCTTTAGTCGCAGAAAGGGGGAACCTTTACGTAACAAGCGGAGGCTACAGGCGCGATGCCGCCAGTTTGTCCGGCGGGGAAAGGGCCATGGTCTCATTGATGATGTTGAGACATCTTGCGAACAGGGTAGGTTTCAAACAAATCTTATTCATAGACGAAGGCCTTGCTATGTTAGATGATGGGAATCTAGAGATGATGATGGAACTCTTCGACAATTTAGGTAAAGAAGCCTTTGTCGGTGTAATAACTCACGATATGGATTTTGCTTCCCTCTTTCCAAGGCGCATTGAGGTGGAAAAAGGGGTTGTTTCTATGATAAAGCGCTAACGCCTAACTGAAGACATCTCCCAAAGGATTAGAAGTTAAAGAATTCGAAAATTAAATCTCTTCGCTATCCAGTAACTGCCACTCAATGCCCTGGGGAGTGATATGGTAGCGCAGCAATATATAACCGCCGATATGCCCATCTTCGATGTAGGCTAAACACCACTTTGGCCCGACAAACCAAACCCGACTTTTGTCATAAAGTCCAAATGTTCCTCCCAGCACGCCCTGCCATGGGAAAAGTTCCTTTCTTTTAGCCAGTTCGTCTATTACTGCCTCTTTGGAGATGCCCTCGGGCCATGAGGCGGCAGGAGGGACCATGGCAATCATTGTATTGTAGCTTTTCTCTAAAGTTGTGAGGTTTTGTTTCGTTCGGCGAAGTTCCACTCCCAAATAGACGGTTAAAACTACCATTACCATTAAAAGACATGCCAACAGTTTTTTTGAATTCAACAAATTCACCCCCTTCGTATGATACACCAGAAAATTACATGGAGACAACGATAAGCATCTTTACGTAATCCCAAGTGGTTATAGTTGTATAAAATAAACATGTAGGTTATTTATATATTACGAAAGTCTAAATGGAGGTGAAATAGAGTGGTCATAAAAGTTGTATTGGCAGACGATCACCCGTTAACGAGAGAGGGTTTTAAATCTTATTTGGAGAACAGGGAGAACATAAAACTTGTAGGAGAAGCTTCCGATGGTGAAAGTGCCTTGAACGTGATAAAAGACCAACTTCCAGATGTTGCTCTCATAGATATACGAATGCCCGGGATCGACGGAGTTACTCTAGTCAGACAAATAAGACAGGAGGAGCTGAGGGTTGCCTGCTTAATGCTCACTTCCTACGATGCCCAGCAATACGTGCTGGCTTCCTTGAGGGCTGGTGCAAAAGGGTACATTTTAAAAACGGCGTCACCCGAAGAGCTTCTGAGAGCTATCGAGATCGTGGCATCTCAAGGGGTTTATCTGGATAAAGAGGTGGCTGCTGCCGTCGAAGAACCCGGTTTTACTCCGGAATCGCTTTCTCCCAGGGAGAGGGAAGTTTTGTTGCTGGCTGGCAGAGGTGAATCTAGTAAAGAAATAGCCTCAAAACTATATATAAGTGAACGGACAGTTCAGACCCACTTAGCGTCAATATATGACAAGCTTGGTGCGCGCAATAAAACCGAAGCTTTGTTGTTGGCTTTGAAATATGGCGTTGTTACCTTGGAGGAACTGTTGGAATAATGAAAAAGCACCTGCTCTTGATCCTCACTTTGTTGATATTAATTCCCTCCGTCGCCATCTTAGTCGTAACCGGTTGGGGTGTCGTTGAGCATGAAAAGGCAATGAAAAACATTGCCGAGTCATATGTTTTGGATTTAGCGCAATCGGTCGCTATCCAGGTGGACAGACCCCGCTTCATGCGCCGTAATTTAATGATATCGCGATCTCTTGAATCCTTTGCGTTGGACATATCTTTGCCAGGTTGGGTAGCCTTAGTGGATGAAAACGGCAATTTATTGGCGGCATCTTCCCGGGCGCAGGATGTGCTTCCTCAGCTGTGGCAGGGGGGGATACCAGTTGGCAGGGCAATACTTGTCAGGGGACCTTTTGGAGATAATTACACTATAGCAGCCATCCCCACTTCTCAGGGGTGGTATGTGATTGCAGCTGTGGCATGGTCTCAGCTTTTAGGGCCGATGGTTCGCTTTTCTCACCTGTGGCCGGTAGCCGTGGGATTGCTAGCTATTGCTGGGGTGTGTGCGGCATGGGCTTTCTGGAGATGGTTGATAATGCCTTTGCTTTCCCTCGAATCCGAGGTTAGTTCCTTGAAATGGGGGAAGGACCTTCCAAAAAAAGACGATCCGGTTGCAGTTAAGGAGATTCGAAGGCTCAGGAAAGTGTTGTATCAGCTGGCCCAGACGGCAAGGGAAAGGGAGGAGCTTACTCAAAGATATGTTTCTGACATGGTAAGGGTTCAAGAGGAGGAAAGGACCAAGCTTGCTAGGGAAATACATGACGGTCCACTCCAGGATGTCACAGCCTTATTACAGAGGATATTGCTTTTGAAGCGTGAAAATTGGAGTGATAAGGCTAAAAAATACATAGAAATAGCCGAGGAGAGTGCGACAGAAGCAGTTAAGGAATTGAGGGGATTATGCGATAGTCTCTCGCCTCCGTGGTTGGACTTGGGGCTGTCGCAGGCATTGACGGAGCTTACTGATCGACTAGCGCGAGTTTACGGAGTTAAGATACATTTAGAGACTTCTGAGCTTCCGGAAGTGGATAAAGATACAATTCTTGCTTTCTTCAGGATAACTCAAGAGGCAATCAACAATGCAGTCAAACACGGTCATGCAGATAACGTCTGGATAAAGCTCTTTTATGAGGGCAAATCCTTAATTCTTAGTATTGAAGACGACGGATGCGGTTTTGATTTTGAAGGGGATACAGAAGTCTTAAGGGTGAAAGGGCACAGAGGGATAGCGAATATGATAGAGAGAATGCACCTGGTTGGAGGCAGTATAGATATCACCACCTCGCGCGGCAAGGGCACGGCGGTAGTTTGTAGGGTCTCACTTCCCTTTGTTGGCGAAGAAGCCTCCGGTGACGCTTTTGACGTCTGATATGTATATGAAACCCAACCCTTTGACCATATTCAAGACGATGTTGATTTTTTTTCTCTCGCAGACTATTTTAAGAATCATTCTTTTGCCGTATTTTCCTTCCCCCTGAAGCACTGTTGTTCCATATCCGGCTTCCCTTAGGCTTTCTACCCTCTCGGCAATCAGGGGACTGCTTTCAGCTATAACTTCGACCAGTGCATATCCTGAGAGCATCTTCTCTTCCAACATAGATCCTATATAGTTACCGGCGGCAAAACCTCCGGCGTAGAAGACGAGCTCAATCATGCTCAATTGTCCGCCTCCCAGAACTATCGACAGGGCAATCATATATATGCACACTTCGCAGAAACCAATCATAGCCGCTTTTAATCTCATGCCGCGGACTAACAACAGAATTCGCATAGTTCCTATCGAGACATCGGCTATCCGTGCGAAAAAGATGAAAAATAGACCCAAGATGGTAGTCACAATTTATCGCTCCCCATGTTTTAAAGATATGGTAGTTATAAAGCAGGCGAGATGATATATTATTATAAGTTATTGTAAGGGATTTTGCGTCTCACTTTATTTATTATTGTAAATTTCGTTAACTCAAGCAAGCATAATTTTTGCTAATTTATTGTATTCCTTATTGCTTCCGCTTAAACAGGTTGTATCATAATAAACTTAGTCAATCTGGAGGGATTTCTTTGGGTGGTTCTAGGGTTAAACGCGCGATCGTTTTTTGGTTCTCTTGTTTTGTCGCTTTAGGAATATTGATATCCGGTTTGGTTTTTTTGGGCAAACCTGTAGCAAAGGTGGACCTCACCTCCGCCCTTCCTAGCCCGGACAAAAATTCGTTGTATATAGTATACACAGATCAAAATTCTACTCTGTCGCATCTTGCAGATTACGCTGCCTTTAGTAAGAGCTTTCTTTTAAAACTAAATCTTAGGGAAGCGGATGTTAAGCTAGCAACACTGGCATTAACCCTCTTGAAAGATTCGAAAAACGCCGCATTAATGATGTACCCTGCGGACGGGAAGCTTTACCTGGCCATAGAGCCCGATGAAGAGGTTGCGCCTTCTATTGAACTGAACAGATTGCCTTTGAAATGGAAAGAGGATTATCCCGATTTAAAGTTTGAGTTAAATGGCGATCGTATGGTTATATATTCCGGCGATAAAAGGAGTATGTGGATGTCCCTGCGGGGAAAGGTCTTGCTTATTTCCTCATCGGAAGAAGATTTGATCCTCATGGAACAAAACTTCGATAAAAGAGATAAAGGTAAAGACGATTCCTTTAGCATTAAGTGGTCTATGTATGAAGAATGGCCTGGACACCTGTGGTGTCATATACCGGCAAATCTTATGCCCTTTGACAGCTTTGGCGATGTGCCCTTCGATGTAGAGCTGGCTTGGTTGTTTGAGCGTGGCAAATTGCAGGCCAAATGGAGATTGGAAGGAATAGAAAGGATCTTTTCGGATGAGGAATTGGCCCTGCTGACTCCTCAAAAGTGGAGCGGTAACTATCTTTTGCCAGAACAACGTTCTATCACGTTGGGTATGACGATTCTAGATACCCCGGAATTGGCCAGGGGAGTTTCGATGTTGGCAGATGCGCTTGGCCAAAGTTCGGAGAGTATATTGGAGTTTTTAAAGGGGCAGATGGTTTTAACTGTTGGTGGCAGGGCAAATATATTTTCCATCCCGATGCCTGGAGTGCTCTTCCAATTTCCGGATAGAGGGGATATAGGAAAAACTATAATAAGCGGAATTTGGCAAAATAAATTAGCAAGTTTAAAGATCAACAGCAATTCTGTCACAGGCTACGAAAGCGGAGGAGCGATAAATATTCCGGCGACAATTATCTCGGTAGCCAATGATCAAATGGCCATTGTGGGATTCATTTCCTCTGACAGCCTTCTTAGCGGGATTTCTTTAAAAGATGCCTTTCCAAATGTTGTGGATCGCGAGTATCTTATATGGGCCGATATAAATTTTGCTTCTACTTTTGATGATCTTAAACAAGTTTTGTCAATTGAACATTTGTTCGACGTAGGCGTTCCTGCTGACGAGGCTTTTAAGCAAAAATACGACAAATTATACGAATTAGTAAATAATTTGAAAAATGCCGGGCGATTATTCGTGGGACTTAATGATATATACCATGGAGAACTAATTTGGGAGCTTAAGGATTATATTTCACAATAACACTATTACATTGTGCTACTATGATAAAATATCATATCCATTTCGGGAGGAAGATCGATGCCGGAGAATGTTTTAAAGATACTTCAAGAACGAGGATTTGTAGAGTGGTGTAGTGATCCTGATGAGTTGTCCCAAGTTTTTCAATCCAGAGTTACCTCAGGATATATAGGTTTCGATCCAACAGCTGACAGCCTTCACGTTGGGCATCTTGTCCCCATTATGGGGTTGGCTTGGTTGCAACGTGCCGGACATCAGCCAATTGCTGTAGCCGGAGGAGGCACAGGGCTAATTGGAGACCCTTCAGGCAAAACTAAGGAAAGACAGCTTCTAACATTGGAGCAGGTAGAACGCAATTTGTCTGAAATAAAGAAACAGATAGAGCATTTTTTGGATTTCGATTGTGGTGCTTCCTCTGCTAAAATAGTAAATAATTATTCTTGGCTCTCTAAATTGGGGCTTATTGAGTTTTTGAGGGATGTTGGAAAATATTTTACCGTAAATTTCATGTTAGCTCGCGATTATGTAAGGAGTCGGATAGAAGATCCTGAAAAGTCCATTACATATACGGAGTTTTCTTACATACTTCTTCAGGCCTATGATTTTTATCACTTATATCAGCAGGAGAACTGCGCCCTGCAAATGGGAGGAAATGACCAACAAGTTAACATAATAGCAGGCATAGACCTAATCCGTAAGAAATTGGGAGCAAAGGCGTATGGCCTGACCTACCCATTGCTTTTGACGGCATCGGGACAAAAGTTTGGCAAGACTGAAGAGGGAACGGTTTGGTTGTCGCCTGTGCGCACAACGCCATATAAATTTTATCAATTTTGGATAAACGCCGATGACAGAGATGTGGAGAAGTTTCTGAAGCTCTTTACCTTCCTTCCCATCGATGATATCAAGGAAGTCATGTCAAATCACGCCAGGCATCCGGAGCGTCGGGAGGCGCAGAAGATCTTGGCTGGCGAAATTACAAGGGTAGTTCATGGCGATAATGCTGCGAAGAGAGTAAAAAAAGTTAGCGAGATTCTATTTGGAGAGGCCTATACTCTCGAAGATCTTACGCTTGAGTTGCTTGAAGAAATACGCCAGGAAGTGCCAAGCGGCAATGCAAAGGAGATACCTTCAAGCTTGCTGGATGTCTTAGTCCACGTCGGAGCCTGTGCCAGTAAAAGCGAGGCTCGTCGACTGATTCGCAGTGGCGGCGTGTCGCTGAATGGCGAGAGAGTGGATGAGGAAAATTACGAAGTTGACAGCGACAACTTCTTGTATGGGAAATACATGTTGTTAAAACTTGGGAAGAAGAGATATCATTTGGTTGAGCGGGGATAAATTTAAATAAGGGGGCGATGGGAGATGAAGATAAGCGCAAGAAATGTATTAAAGGGTAAGATAGTCAAAGTAATCCATGGAGCCGTCAATTCGGAAATTACTTTGGAGTTGCCGGGAGGTCAGCAAATAGTATCGATCATCACTAAAGCTTCGGCCGAGAGCTTGGGCCTCAAGGAAGGCGTAGATGCCTATGCTGTGATCAAGGCATCGGAAGTAATGGTAGCTACGGACTGAAAAGTAAACAATCGATGTTTCGCGAGATCTCAAATATAAAAATAAGGCGGTATTAATACCGCCTTATTTTTATAGTAATATTAAAGTATGGAGAACCTTAGGCAGGGAGAAATAATAGATGAGTTTAACGGCTAATGCAATAAAGGGTGTCCGTTTTGTGGTAAATCCGGGCATAGTAGCAAATGCCCTAAGTTGTATGCTGTATATTACAGCACGAGCAATTAGGGTTCGGAAAAATGTTGCCTTGATGAATTTGAGAATTGCCTATCCGGACAAGGATGATCGTTGGAGGAAGGAGATTTTAAAAAAACTGTATTTTCATCTTTCCTTATCGATCGTAGAATTTCTCTCTTTGACTAAAAATCCTTCTTTAGTAGCAAAGTGGGTAACGAGGGTGGAGGGGGAAGAATATTTAACAGATATAGCAAAAAAGGGGAGGGGCCTCGTACTCCTTGCGGGCCACATTGGCAATTGGGAGCTTTTGGCAGCTTGGTTGGCTCATAGGGGGTATCCGCTGGTAGCGGGCATTAGGGATCCAAATGATGTCCATGTTTCCGAGTTGTTATCAAGTTACCGAAAGAAATTGGGTGTCGATACCATACCTAAAAAAAAGATCTTATTAAAGGGCGTTAAATTATTGAGGCAAGGCAAATTTATAGGCGTGTTAGCCGATCAGGACGGAGGAAGGGAGGGGTTAAAACTATCCTTTATGGGAAAAGAGGCGAGCACTGTTGGCGGTCCTGCTGCTTTGAGCTTGATTGCCGGAGTGCCTGTAGTACCCATAACCTCCTACAGGGTGGCTCCCTTCAAACATGAGGTATTGGTTTTGCCTCCTATAGAGCCATATGCAACAATGCCACGAGATGATGCTATCATGAAAATGACACAAAGATATAACGAGATACTAGAGGGCTTTATAAAATTACATCCTGAACAATGGTTATGGTTTCATAGGCGTTGGAGGGCGTGAAATTTTTCATACCGTAAATTGTTTTATTTTGCCTCAAGACTTGTTCTAAAGCCAATATAAATGTAAACTTATATTGGGCATATAGAGGGGGTGATTCGCCCATGCGCCTATTTGAGTTTATGTCTTCTGGAGAGATAGTCAGGTTGCCGGACAGCGATGTGTTGCCGGGCATTCCTTTGGAGTTTTCCCCCCTCGTTGCACTTTTGATGCCTTTCAACAGAGTTTTAATAGGTAGTTCTTTTCGAGAAAGCTATGAAGTGTGGCGTTGGGGTAAGATTGGTAGTGCTCAATGGAGCGAAGTAGCGTTTTGTCGTAATAAACCAAAGGTCTTTGATTTAGGGTTGCTTGGAAAAGTGCTTCTGACCAAAGAATCCGTAAATGCATTGCGCAAAGGCCTGCTCGAGCTTCTCGAGCCCATTGGTGATCACGAGACTACCATTTCTGTATTACAGAGCATCATGCGGAAACGAACGACTGGGAGCGAAAAAAAGGGCGTCCTTTTGAGGCCCTACGGCAATAATCTGGAAGGAAACATTAAAGATGTGACGGTAGAGACGGCCTATTGGGGATTAAGATGGGCTTTGCACTGGAACTTGTCGGAATCGTTGACGCGCATGAAGATCTGGCTGTCCCGAGCTATAGATGTTTTAGACCCTTCTTTTTTATCTCCTCCCCCCATGTGGTTTTCTCTTTCCAAACTTCCCGACGACCAGGTGTTGCGCGAATGGGAGGAGAGCGGCTTTGTGGCAGACCAACTCAGGCACTTCGAGCTTAGCGACAGCAATCCTACAGTCATTAAAGGTTCAGATATGTACCTTCTGCGATATATTTATCGTTTTAAGGATGTCTTTGAAGCTCAACCTCTGTATACATGGCTTGTTCTGAACATGCCTCTTTGGGAAGATCTTCGAACTAAATGCCTGCTTTCGCTATCCGAAGTCCTCCTGGCTTGCTGGGGATTTAAAGAAGCAGTTGAAGCAACGGATGAAATGATGCTTTATGGCAAAAGTGTCCGAGAGATGGGAAATTTAATTGTAATCACTCAATGACAATTCAATTCTGAAATTGACCTGCTTTTTTAGTTGCACACCATTGTTTTGCTTGGTAGAATAGATTGTACATGATACGTTTACCATAAAAGATAAAAAAGGGGTTATATATGTTGATGTCAAGGCTTGGCGACTTGAGAAGTTTGATGCAAAAACATCCCATGATACCGGCGTTGAGGTCGTATCAGGATATCGATGTCATTTTAAACGTATCGCATAGATGTGTGTTTATCCTCGAATCTTCTATAGATTCGTTAAAGGATGTAGTTGATAGATTGAGGACCAAGGGGCATTTTGTATTTGTTCACGCCGATTTAGTGGAGGGATTGAAGACCGATCCGTCGGGCATTAAATTTTTAGTGCGTCATATAAGCCCCGATGGCATCATAAGCACACATAAAAATGTTCTGGAAGTTGCAAGGGATTTAAACATTTTAACCATACTGCGCGTATTTTTGCTCGATTCCCAGGCCTTTAAAAAAGGCAAGCATTTGGCTTACAATTTGAATCCCGACTTCGTCGAAATTCTTCCGGGTATTTCGGTTATTTCTGTGGACGAGACTTTTTTAAAGGAAATACCCTTTCCTTTAATTGCTGGCGGATTAATAAAGACGAAGGAGCAGGCCAATAAAATATTATCGAGGGGAGTTTTGGCGGTTTCGACGAGCGAAAAAAGTTTGTGGTAATGAGGTTTGCATACAAATCATTTCTTCGGTATTTCCTGGGTCAGAGGATAAAAGAGAAAGCCCCAGTAAAACGGAATTTTTATTGTGCGCTTTCTCTTTTGTTATGCCCAAGTGTTGGTATTTTTTATGTTATTACAAATATAAAGGAGGTGTAGTGTCTTATGAAAAAATTAATTAATGAAGTTGAAAAAGTTGTAGAGGAATCTCTTCAAGGCCTGGCGAAAGCTCATGCAGATTTGGTCAAGCTGCATCCTTCCGTCAGGGCGGTTTTGAGGGTTGACTCTCCCAAAGAAAAAGTGGCTGTCATATCTGGCGGCGGCAGCGGACACGAGCCAATGCACACAGGATTTGTAGGATTTGGCATGCTCGACGCGGCCTGTCCGGGAGAGATCTTTACTTCTCCGACCCCCGATCAGATGTATGAGGCTGCCAAAGCAGTAGATGGAGGAAAGGGTGTGCTGTATATCGTCAAAAATTACAGTGGAGATATAATGAATTTTCAAATGGCTGCCGACATGCTTGCCGGTGAGGGAATACCGGTAGAGCAGGTAATCATTAACGATGATGTGGCCGTAGAGGATTCTTTGTATACTGCTGGCAGACGTGGCGTGGGCGGAACGGTTCTGGCCGAGAAGATTGTTGGCGCAAAAGCAGAGGAAGGTGCTTCTCTGGAAGAAGTGAAAAAGTTGTGCGAAAGGGTCAATGCCAACGTGCGTTCCATGGGAATGGCTTTGACATCATGTACAGTTCCTGCTGCGGGCAAGCCAACATTTGAACTTGGTCCGGACGAGATGGAAATAGGTATTGGCATTCATGGCGAGCCTGGCAGACAGCGCATGAAAGTAAAGACTGCCAGAGAAATAGTGGAAATGCTTGCTACTGCAGTAGTTGAGGATTTGCCCTTCAAAGCCGGAGACGAAGTTTTAGCCTTTGTAAATGGCATGGGCGGTACTCCTCTTTCGGAGCTTTATATAGTCTATAACGATTTAAGTGATTTTCTTGAAAAGAAGGGCATCAAAATAGTGAGAAATTTGGTGGGAAATTATATAACAAGCCTTGAAATGCAAGGGTGCTCAATAACCCTATTACGTCTTGACGAGGAAATGAAAAGACTGTGGGACGCTCCCGTTTGTACGCCAGGGCTCAGATGGGGGATGTAAGAAGTTGGATAACGGGAACCTTGACGTAACAAAGGCTATAGAGACGATACGAAGAATAAAAGATATCGTAGACATCAATAAGGAATACCTGACAGAACTTGATTCCGCGATAGGTGATGCCGACCATGGCATAAACATGAGCAGAGGCTTTGCTAAAGCTCTGGAGAAAGTAAAGAGCAACGAATATAACGATATAGGCTCGGTATTTAAGGACGTGGCCATGACACTGATGAGTACCGTAGGAGGAGCGGCAGGGCCCCTTTATGGCACATTTTTTATGAAGGCGTCGATGAAACTTGCCGGCCAAAAGGAAGCGGATCTTCCTTTGTTGGCACAGGCCTTTCGAGAGGGTTTGCAGGGTGTAGTGTCTTTGGGCAAAGCTCAACTTGCCGACAAGACCATGGTGGATGCCCTTACTCCAGCAGTAGAAGCGTTGGAATCCGCTGCGAAGGACGGGTTGTCGTTAAAACAGGGATTGGAAAAAGCCCTGGCAATGGCAGAAAAAGGCATGAAGGACACGATACCGATGGTTGCCAGAAAGGGGCGAGCAAGCTATTTGGGCGAAAGGTCAGCCGGACACCAGGACCCGGGAGCTACGTCGAGTTATTTGATATTAAAGGCCCTTTGTGATGCTCTGGAGGGTTAGTGCATGATTGGCATTCTCGTCGTTTGTCATAGCTTTAAAGCCTCTAGCGGGATTGCGGAAATAGCTCTTCAAATGGCTGGAGAAAAGGTAAGAGTAGTCGGAGTTGGAGGCAATGAGGAAGGGGGTATCGGTACTTCTACGGGAAGGATATACGAAGCACTCCTTGACCTTTTGGACGAATGCGATGGAATTGTCGTCTTGCCTGATTTGGGGAGCGCCGTTTTATCTGCTAAGGCTGCGCTAGATTCCTTAGAGGAGGAACAAAAAAGCAAGGTATTAATTGCCGATGCGCCTGTTTTAGAGGGTGCTGTGATGGCTGTTGTGGAAGCGAGTACAGGTTCTTCTTTGGAGAAGGTAAAGCAGGTTGCCGAAGAGGCTCATTCATTAAAAAAATTAAGGGTTTAAAAGAGCAATAAAAACAAAAGGAGGAGATCAGGATGACTAATAAGAAGTATGTGGCCGCTATCGATCAGGGGACTACCAGCACGAGGTGTATGATATTCGATCAGGAGGGTAATCCTGTATCGAGTAGCCAGATGGAGCACGAGCAGATATATCCGCAACCAGGCTGGGTTGAACACGATGCTATGGAAATTTGGTCTCGTACTCAGGACGTTATTAGAGGGGCCTTGGAGAAGGGCAATATCGATTCCAAGGAAATAGCAGCTGTCGGCATCACAAACCAAAGGGAAACCACTGTGGTGTGGGACAAAAACACAGGCAAGCCTATTTATAACGCTATAGTGTGGCAGTGTATGAGGACTCAGGACTTCTGCCTAGAGTGGGAGAAAGAGGCTGGCGCTAACGAGAAAGTCAACCAAAAGACCGGTCTTGTAATAAGCACCTATTTCTCAGGACCGAAGATCAAATGGATTCTGGACAATGTACCAGGTGCTAAAGAGAAAGCCCAGAGGGGTGAGCTGTTGTTTGGTAATATCGATACTTGGTTAATATGGAATTTGACCGGCGGTCCCAATGGCGGTGTCCACGTTACGGATATGACTAATGCGTCAAGGACTATGCTTATGAATATTAAGACATTGCAATGGGACGACGAAATGCTGGATTTTCTTGGAATTCCCAAATCAATGTTGCCGCAAATTAAGCCAAGCAGCTGCGTATACGGAAATACCACTCCAAATGGGGCTTTTAAGGCAAGCATTCCTGTAGCAGGAGATTTAGGTGACCAGCAGGCAGCTGTTTTTGGACAGGTATGTTACGATGTCGGGGAAGCAAAGAATACTTACGGCACGGGAAACTTCATGTTGCTGAATATAGGGAAAACGCCCACTCTTTCTAAAAGCGGATTGCTTACGACTGTTGCTTATAGCCTCAAGGAAGGAGAAGCGATTTACGCTTTAGAGGGTTCAATGGCCATTACCGGAGCTGCCATTCAATGGTTGCGTGATAATTTGAGGCTGTTTGACGATGCAGCAGACTCCGAGTGGTTTGCCAGCAAAGTTAAGGATACAGGTGGTATATACTTTGTTCCTGCCTTCTCTGGCCTTTTCGCTCCTTACTGGGATATGAGAGCAAGAGGGTGTATCGTCGGATTGACCCGATATATTCGTAAGGAACATATAATCAGAGCCACCCTGGAGTCCATATGCTATCAAACATTGGACGTGCAAAAGGCGATGGAGGCCGATTCCGGCGTTCCTTTAACGGAACTTAAGGTAGACGGCGGTGCTGTGCGTAACAATCTTTTAATGCAGTTGCAAGCAGATCTTTTGGGTGTTCCCGTCGTCAGGCCGAAGGTCAATGAAACGACAGCATTGGGGGCTGCTTATGCTGCCGGACTGGCTACAGGATTCTGGACGAGCTTGGATGAGCTTAGAAAACACTGGAAGGTGGACAAGAAATTCGAGCCTGTTATGAGCACAGAAAAAAGAGAGGAAATGTACGGAGGCTGGAAAAAGGCGATAGAGAAAGCTAAGGGATGGATTGACTAATTTAACTATCTTCGACCAACTTGAAATGATTAGGTAAATTTGGAGATGGTGCATGAGAGGGAGAGAGGTGCACATAATAATGTGCCTTTCTCCCTCTTTAATTTTTTGAGGAATGTAAATAGTACCTCAGGAGGTGTTCTTGTGAGTACGCGATATTACGACATTATTGTAATTGGCGGAGGGATAGTGGGATCTACTATCGCACGGGAACTGTCCCGTTACGATGTTAGGGTAGCCGTGCTTGATAAAGCCGCAGAATTGCCATCCGGAGCTTCTAGGGCAAATAGCGGCATGGTTCATGCGGGCTACGACGATAAACCAGGAACCACCAAAGCCCATTTTTGCCCAAAGGGCAATGAGATGTACAGGAATCTCTATGAAGAGCTCGATTTCACTCTCAACAAAGTAGGATCCTATGTTTGCGCCTTAGCCGAAAATGAAATACCCCATCTCAATTTGCTTTTAGAGCAGGGCAGAAAAAACGGCGTACCTTCGCTGGAGATTATAAGCGGGGACGAATTGAGATCTCGTGAGCCGAATGCATCAAAAGATATTATCGCTGCCCTGTGGGCTCCAACAGGTTGCATCATAAATAACTTCGAAGCGGTTTTAGCTTTTATGGATAACGCGCAACAAAACGGGGTGGAGCTCTTTTTGGAGACGGAAGTTTCGGATGTCCTTCTGTCTCAGGATAAAGGGCAGGTCGTTGGAATTAATACGAATAAAGGGCTTTTCCTTTCTCCTATTGTTATCAACGCAGCAGGAGTTCATTCCGATGAGATAGCAAAAAAGGTAGGCGACGAAAGCTTCGTGATCCATCCAAGGAGGGGGGATTACTTCATCACCGACAAATATGTGGGGAATCTCGTAAAAAGTTTTTTCTTCCCCTGTCCTTCCCAAGCGGGAAAGGGGATAACGGTGGCACCTACCGCTGATCACAATCTTTTGATGGGGCCCACATCTATATTTCAACTCGATCGGGACAAAACGGCAACTACCAGAGAGGGATTGGAACAGGTCATAGAAGGTGCGAGAAGGCTTATACCGTCCATTCCTATGAATATGGCGATAACGACATTTGCAGGGCTAAGAGCTGATCCTGACACAGGAGATTTTGTAATAGACATCTTAAAAAGGCCCCATGGATTTGTTAACGTGGCAGGTATCAAATCTCCCGGTTTTACCTCTGCTCCCGCTATTGCCCAGCATATTGTCGAGAGAATGAAAGACGAGCTAAAGGACTTGGTGGATTTCAAACCTGACAAAAATTTTGTTCCGGAACGAAAACATATTCCTCGATTCGCGTATCTTTCCATGGAAGAAAGATCTGCCCTGGCAAAAAAAGATCCCAGATATGCACAAATAGTCTGCAGGTGTGAAAGCGTTACGGAAGGCCAGGTAGTAGAGGCTATAAGAAGGGGTGCCAGAACAGTAGCTGCGGTGAAAATTTGGACGCGTGCGGGAGCTGGCAGATGTCAGGGAGGATTTTGCGGGCCAAGGGTCATCGAAATCTTGTCTAGGGAGCTTAACATTCCCATGGAGGAAGTCACCAGGCACGGAGGTCATTCTCGATTGCTGGTAGGCAAGACCAAGGAGTATTGGTTTAGGGAGGGTATGTGATGAGCGATATTATCGTTGACGTAGCTGTTATTGGTGCAGGTCCTGCCGGGATAGCGGCCGGCGTAGGAGCCAAAGAGGCCGGAGCGGAAAAAGTGGCCATATTTGAGAGAGATTGGGATTTGGGTGGCATATTACAACAGTGCATACATCCAGGTTTTGGCTTACATGCCTTTGGCGAAGAATTGACGGGTCCTGAATACGTACATCGTTGGATCAGTAAAGCTCGTGAAGCCGGGGTCGAATTTTGGACCAATTCTATGGTCTTTCATATGGAGGACGATGGTTCTTTTTGGATAATGAACCCCTCTTTGGGCATTAAAAGGGTGGTATCCAAATCTTTGGTCTTGGCAATGGGTTGTCGCGAAAGACCCTTAGGCGCTCTTGGAATTCCCGGGACGCGTCCAGCAGGAATATATACCGCCGGCACAGCGCAAAGGTTGGTGAATATGGAAGGCTATATGCCTGGCAATAAGGTCGTAATTTTAGGCTCCGGAGACGTGGGGTTAATAATGGCGAGGAGGATGATATGGGAAGGGGCGGAAGTATTGGGCGTTTACGAGATAATGCCTTGGCCAGGGGGGCTTAGGCGAAATATTGCTCAATGCCTCGATGATTATTGTATTCCCTTCTATTTAGAGGAAACAGTGATAGAGGTGCACGGAAAGGACAGGTTGGAGGGGGTAACGGTAGCAAAAGTTGACAAAAATCGTAATCCTATCGTGGGAACGGAGAAATTTCTGGGATGCGATACATTGCTTTTGGCTGTGGGGCTCATTCCTGAAAACGAACTGTCGAGAATGGCCGATGTTGAAATAAATCCAGTTACACAGGGTCCGATTGTGAATGAGCTTCTTCAGACTTCAAAGCCAAACATATTTGCTGCGGGTAATGTAGTTATCGTATATGACTTAGTGGACTGGGTCAGCATGGAAGGGGAGAGGGCGGGCAGGAATGCAGCGCTTTTTGCAGCGGGAAAGTTCAAACCCGGCGAAAGAAAGATAAAGGTTTCCGGGGGAGACAACGTTAGGCTCTATTCTCCTCAATGGCTTTCGGGGCAGAGCGATGCGACCATTTATATGCGAGTTGCCCAACCTATAGAAAAAAGGTGCAAAGTTGTAGTTGAGCCTGGGTTATACGAGAGAAGGCTTAGATATGCGAGGCCGGGAGAGATGAACGAAGCTCACGTTAAACTCCAAGATCTCCAGGCCCTGGGAGACGTCGATGAGATCATAGTCGACATAAAGGAGGTATAGGCAAAATGTCCGAGGAAAGGAGAATAATATGTACTGCTTGTCCTGTGGGTTGTTTTATGATTGTCAAAGAAGAAGACGGTCATGTCGTATCGATTTCAGGCAACAGCTGCCCGAGGGGAGAGGAGTACGCTAAAATAGAAATGACCAACCCACGTCGAGTGTTTGCATCAACCGTAAGGGTTGAAGGCGGCGCTCTGCCCGTGTGCCCCGTGCGCAGTAAAGAGCCTGTGCCGAAAGATAAGATTTTCGAGATAACTAAAGCCGTTGCGCGCGTAACGGTCAAAGCTCCCCTTGAAATAGGGCAGGTTATAATTAAAAATGTCTGCGACACAGGGGTAGATATAGTGGCAAGCAGATCTCTGCCCACAAAACAATCTGTGGAACTCATTTCGCAAGGAGGTTAAAGAAGTGGTCGAGAAGGAAGTAGTGGTAAAGAACCCGCATGGTTTGCATGCCAGGCCGGCGGCATTGTTCGTTCAAAAAGCAGCGGCCTTTCCGTGCAAGATAACCTTATCTAAAAACGACAAGGAAGTCGATGCCAAAAGTATATTGGCCGTAATGAGTCTAGGCATTGAGCCGAATGAAAAAATCGTCTTGAAGGCTGATGGGGAGAGAGAAGAGGAGGCTTTGGAAGAGCTGGTAAAAATATGTGAAGACACGGAGATGTAAAATATATTAAGTATACATATTTTGGGGGTTGACATATTTGGCAAACCCGAATAATATATCTCTTGCGCTGCTCGAGAGGAGCACGCAACAAATCAGCACCTTGACAAGTTCATAGGCAGCAGCGAGAAAGCCTGAAAGTAAAGTAATTGAAATCAGTTGTGCGAGCACCTATTAAGGTGCAAGTCAGTTGGTTTTCAGCTTGCAACACATAAAGCTTTGGATTGAACGGAGAGTTTGATCCTGGCTCAGGACGAACGCTGGCGGCGCGCTTAACACATGCAAGTCGTGCGATACCTCGAGCGAGTCTTACGACAAGCTCAAGGTAGAGCGGCGGACGGGTGAGTAACACGTGAGTAGCTGTCCTAAGGAGGGGGATAACGCCTGGAAACGGGTGCTAAAACCCCATATGCCTCGCAAGAGGTGAAAATGTAGCTTGCTACAGCCTT
>NZ_FNPD01000014.1 GCF_900107215.1 Acetomicrobium thermoterrenum DSM 13490
ATGGTGGTAAGAGCCTCCTTTCTTAATGGGTTTGGTTGGTTCTTACCACCATTATATTTTCAAAGCCAAATTCCACACTAAAGATTATAGAGCCCATTTTTCGCCCCAGGTCGCCAAATTTTTTTCCATTTCCCCCAACAAAGCCTTCCCTTTCTCCACCTGTCGCTTCACTTCAGAAAAGGCAGTCCCCCCGTAGGTCTTGCGCCTTTCCACAGATGATTTGGGGTTTAAGCATCCGAAGATATTCTCGTCAAATTGAGGTATAAGGTTTCGCCACTCCTCCATTGAGAGGGCAGAAAAGCTTTTGCCTTCTTTTAAACACCACTTCACGGCCTTTCCCACCAATTCGTGGGCGCTCCTGAAGGGCACTCCCTTCAAAACAAGAAATTCCGCTATATCCGTGGCCAGGATGTAGCCATCTTCAAGAGCCCTCGACGCTGCCGTGAGGTCAATTTCTATTCTTGAAATAAGTTGGGGCAAGACATCTAAAATGCCGTGCAGGGTTCGTAGGCTCCTCATCAAGCTCCTCTTGTCCTCCTGCAAATCCCTGTTGTACGCCAGAGGAAGGCCTTTCAACACAACCAGAAGATCGACGTAGCCGGCCAGAATCTGTCCGGCCTTACCGCGAATCAGTTCGAGAACGTCAGGATTTTTCTTCTGCGGCATTATGCTGGAACCTGTACAAAAGGAATCGGGCAATTTAACTATGCCAAATTCATCGGTGTTGTATATTATCAGATCCTCCGCCAATCTGCTGCAGTGAATTGAGAACATCGACGCAAAGTGGTGAAAGTCGGCTAAATAGTCGCGGTTTGCTATTGAATCGATGCTGTTTTCTGTGGGCTTAGAAAATTTGAGCAACTCCGCCGATAAGTGCCTATTCAAAGGAATAGTGGATCCCGCCAGAGCCGCAGAGCCCAAGGGGCACTCATCCAGTGCTTCAAGCGCTGCCATGAGACGCAAGAAATCTCGGTGAAAAGCCCAAAAATGGGACATCCAATAATGCCCCATGCTTATGGGTTGAGCTCTTTGCAAGTGGGTATATCCCGGCACCACGAAATCGATATGCCTTTCGGCGCTATCCAACAAAGACTCGAGGAGATTTCTTATTTTGCTTCCTATTCCGACGAGCTGCCTCCTCAAAAAAATGCGCAACGTTGTAGCTATTTGATCGTTGCGGCTTCTCCCGGTATGAAGCTTTTTGCCCCTTTCGCCCAAAATCTCTGTAAGGCGGGCTTCTATATTCATATGAACGTCCTCAAGCTCCATCAAAGGCTTAAAGGTCCCGTTTTTTATCTCGCTCAACACCTGATCCAAACCCTTCAATAGGGCCATTTTCTCTTCTTCCGTTATCAAGCCGGCCGATGCCAAAACCCTTACGTGAGCTTTGCTTCCCTCTATATCGGCTTCTGCAAGATCCCAATCCATGTCCAGAGATTGGGTGAAATTCACCACCACATCTGCCGTATTTTCGCTAAACCGACCTTTCCACAACCTCACTCACACCTCCAAACTACATCGTATAGCTTTTTCGCCTCACGGCTTTCGACCATCTCTGCCGCCAATCCCCAAAGAAGGTCGCACTCGCTATGAAAATAACAACTTGCCCCGAAAAATTCAAGAAGGGCCTCTATGACGCAAAGTCCGCTCACTATGATATCCGATCTGCTAGGCTCTAAGCCCGCTACGGATTTTCTCTCTTCCGGCTTCATATTCTTCAAAGCTAGGATCAAATTCCTTATATCATCGACCTTCACCATGCTTCCGTGGACCTTCGAGGGATGATAGGAATTGACGGCTATTTTTTCCAAGATCATTACGGCTGCAGAGGAAGTTCCCCCCACCCCAATGAATGA
Organism: Acetomicrobium thermoterrenum DSM 13490; assembly: GCF_900107215.1. Classification (NCBI taxonomy): domain Bacteria; kingdom Thermotogati; phylum Synergistota; class Synergistia; order Synergistales; family Acetomicrobiaceae; genus Acetomicrobium; species Acetomicrobium thermoterrenum. The sequence continues at coordinate 1,857 of NZ_FNPD01000014.1, forward strand.
TTTTGCGCTTTCTCTCCTTGAAGGTTTTTCGAATAGACCTTTTAAGCCGGACCTGACGTAACCCTTTATCGCCTCTTCGTCTTCGCCAAAGAGGTTTTTAACCCTTAAAGCACCCATAGGTAAAGAAAAGCCTTTCTTCCCGTCCGAAATCTCCAAACTGCCTCCTCCCAAGTCAAAAACGAGAGGATCGCTCAGCCCTGTCCCCAGCAGAGCCCCCTTAAAGCTGTAAAAAGCCTCTTCCCAACCCTCTAAAATTCTGACCTTCAAACCCGCTCGTTCCTCGATAAAACCCATTGCATCCGAAACGTTTAGAGAGGATCTAAAGGACTCGGTGGTAAACAAAAGCCTCCTTTTTAAAGATACGGACAGTCGGTCCAGCCGATGACAAACCTCTTCCAAAGCAGCCATAGTCCTTTCTAAAGCCTTTTCCTTAATTTCGTACTTGCCCTTTCCCATTCCTTCGGCCAAACGAACCGTCCAGATCCCGGAATCAAGATAATACAAACTGTCAGCACAACTTTCCACAGCCAGAAATCTCAAGGAATTAGACCCTATATCTATAGTAGCGTAACGAGACAAAATGTTCATCTCCAAACCAATTAAGTGCAATATCTATCGGGATTATCGCACTCAAGCTCTGTGAAGCGACTCTTAAGCCAACCTTCCGCAGGATGCTCTCCAAGGGCAAGCCATGAAGCAACCTGAAGGTGCAGGCATTTCATTCTCATTTCAACAGGACAACCCATACCGCCGATGCCGGAGAGGCGGAGCCTGTCAAATATGTTTTTGCCTACTTTAGACAGAAATAACTTTTCTCCTTCCGACAACAAAAAAAGCCTAATGACGCTGTGTTTTACATTAAAATTAATCCATCTTTCCGAATCGATATAATTTTTGGCGTAACTTTCGAGCTGCTTTACTCCCCCTGCAGCCTCCTCTTTACCGCACTTACCGACCAGATAGGGACAGGACAGCCAAAAGGTGGTGGGGAAGGGCTTTAATTCAAATAAGGGGGCGCAGAGTAAAACTTGAGGTTTGCCCAATCTGCAACGCTTTACAATTCCAACGGCGATGGAGGAATGGAAATTTCTGCCCCTCATTTGGCGCAAAATAACCCTTTCGTCCCCGGGGGAGATTTGCTGAATATACAAAAGGGGCTGTAAAAGCCCCTTTATTTTTGAAAGGTTGTTTTGAAGTGTCTTACCTTTTGCTTCCGGCCTTGCGCCTGCCACTTTTTTTGCCGTCTCCAATTTTTTGATAGAGATCGGAGATCTTTTCGTCGCTCAGCTTCATGAACTTCGTCAGCTTTTTCTCGAAATCATCCTCGTTGTGCTGATGGGAAGTTTTAGCCTGAAGTTCAGCCCGTTCCCCGGCGGAACCAAGAGCTTTCAGAGAAAGGTCTATGCGACCTCTTTCATCTATCTTTATCACCTTGGCTTCGACTTCCTGGCCCAAGGAAAGTACATCTTCCACTTTTTTCACGTAGCCTTGAGATATCTCCGAAATATGGATCATTCCCCTCTGCCCGTTCTGGATCTTCACGAAAGCCCCATAGGGAGTTATCTTCTCCACCACGCACTTGACAACTTCGTTGACCTTTGCCGAGGTGATTACCTCTTGCTCGTTGCTCATCTGATAAACTATACCTCCATTTTTAGTAATTAACATTTTTTACAGCTTATATCTAGATAATCCCGACTTGCTTTATCCTTTTACCCTATATCCCTAAAGCGTGAGCCGACCACCTCCGCTACATTTATCCTTTAGTGGAACCCATGGCCAAAGGATATCACTTTGCTCCACTTTTGAAAAACATTATCCTATTTTTTCTCATTTGAGGCAATAGGGAGCAGAAAGTCAAATAAACTCCAAAGGCACTTATCTAAACCATATATCAAATATATTGGGCAAATCGACCTTTTATTTGCTTAACTCCTCTAAAAAGATGGGGGACAAAATCTTTATATAGGTCCCCTTCATGCCCAAGCTCCTGCTTTCGATCAGGCCTGCGCTCTCCAGCTTGCGCAGAGCATTGACGATGACGCTTCTGGTAACCCCTATCCTATCGGCAACTCTGCTTGCCACTACTACCCCTTCATAACCCCCGAGCTCTTTAAGAATTACTTTTATGGACTCCATCTCTGAATAGGAAAGAGCTCTGACCGCTATTTGGACCATAAACCGTTCCTTTGCCCTCTCCTCGATGTGATGTGTCCTGTCGTACAAAATTTCGATTCCCACAACGGTAGCAAGATACTCAGACAATACAAGATCGCGCGTATCGAAAGGTGCGCCGAAACGAGCCAAGATAAGCGTTCCCAGCCTCTCTCCACAACCGAAAATGGGCACATATACTACATGCTTATTAAAATACCTGCAGGGCTCGTCAGCGTAGGCGCAATTGCCGTGATCGCTGTGATTTAAAACCGATTCGCTGTGTTGGTTCAGTCTTTCGGTATAGTTTTTGGGCATATAGCCCTCATTAAGCAACTGTTCCATATAATCGCACTTATAATCGCTTATCCAGGCATAACCCAATATTTTGCCCTCTCCGTTGATTATATATACGTTAGCGGTTGCCAGATCGCACAACAACCTGGCAATCTTTTGATAATCCGGATGGGGCGTCATGGCGGAGGATTGAAGGGTTCTGCTTATTATGCGCGTCTTATTCAGCAGATCCTCCATTGCAGTGGGGTTAACGATTTTGGGCCTTGCTTCAATTAGCTCACGAGGCGTTTCCATGACCATAAATTTCACCTTCTTAACTTATAATAAATACCTTCTGAGATCGGTGTTCTCCACTAAATCAGCTAAACGCTCGTTGACGAAGGCTTCATCGATTCGCACTTCCCTCTCCTTTAATTCCGGCGCTTTGAAGCTTATATCTTCCAAAAGCTGTTCCATCATGGTATGCAGTCTTCGCGCTCCGATGTTTTCCATCTCCCTGTTCATCTTTGCCGCAAAAAAGGCGATGGCTTTAAGGGCTCCGTCATCGAAAATCATTTCTATGCCCTCTGTTTCGAGCAATGCCTTATATTGCTTGACCAAACTGTTTTCCGGCTCGACAAGGATGCGCAACAATTCCTCTTCTTCAAGGGCGTCAAGTTCAACCCGTATGGGAAACCTGCCCTGTAATTCCGGTATAAGATCCGAGGGCTTTGTTTCATGAAAGGCTCCGGCACCTATGAAGAGTATATGATCCGTTTTCACGGGGCCGTATTTGGTCTGCACCGTCGTCCCCTCCACGAGGGGAAGGAGATCGCGCTGCACTCCCTCTCTGCTCACGTCGGGGCCGTATTTCTGCCCGCCGGAGGAAGCAATCTTGTCCAGTTCGTCTATAAACACTATGCCCTCTTCCTGGACCTTATCCAAGGCTTCCTGAACCACGGCATCCATATCTATAAGCTTTTCCGCTTCCTCCTGCTGGAAGATCTTTAAAGCATTAGCTACGGTAACCCTTTTGCGTTTGATCTTCTTGGGCAAAATGCCGCCCAACATCTCGCCCAAATTCAAGCCCATCTCCTCCATGCCAGCTCCGACGAAGGGGATGTTCGACAGCGGACTTTCTGCAACTTCGATCTCTATTTCCCTGTCGTTTAACTTTCCCTCCCTTAAGAGTTTTCTAAACTTCTCCCTCGTCGTCCTTTTAGTCTCCCTCTCGGTCTCGTCGGACTCCTCCTCTTCTTCCGTGGAATCGCCGAGCAAAAGCCTCATAAAATCCTGAGGCTGCCTGCTTTTATGCTTAGTCGGAAGGAGGGCATCGAGAACCCTCTCCTCCGCCAGCGCTTCCGCAACGGCACTGTTTTCTTCGATCTTTCTTGATTTGACCATGTGCACGGCAATATCAGCCATTTCTCGAATCATGGATTCCACGTCCCGGCCAACGTAACCAACTTCGGTATATTTGGATGCTTCGACTTTAACGAAAGGTGCATCCACGAGCTGTGCCAAACGTCTCGCTATTTCGGTCTTTCCCACGCCAGTGGGGCCTACCATTAAAATATTTTTGGGAATTATCTCCTTCGCAAGCTCCTTTGGAAGTCTCTTTCTTCTGATGCGATTGCGCAAGGCAACTGCCACGGCCTTTTTCGCCCTCGTCTGTCCTATGACGTATCTATCCAAATAGGCCATCACCTGAGATGGTGTAAGTTCGTCCCCTTTAATCACTGCCTCATTCACCTTTTATCACCTCTAATGTGATGATATCGTTCGTATATATGCATAACTCCGAAGCAATCTGCAGCGATCTTTTCGCAATTTCGCCAGCCCCCATGTCGGAAACCTCTATAAAGGCCTTTGCAGCGGCCAGAGCGAATCCTGAACCGGAACCTATGGAAGCCACGTCGCTATCGGGCTCAAGGACATCGCCCGCACCGGAAAGCAGAAGTGTCTGTCGCAGATCGGCCACCAGCATCATAGCTTCCAATCTGCGCAACGCTTTATCTGTGCGCCACTCCTTTACAAGGTCAACTGCAGCTCGCATCAAGTTTCCGCTGTGACCTTCGAGATACCTTTCGAAGCGCTCGAGCAGGGTCATGGCATCAGCCGTGCTGCCCGCAAAGCCCGCCAGGACATTTCCTCCTACAAGACGCCTCACTTTTTTGGCTCCGTTTTTTATAATCTGGTGCTCTAAGGTTACCTGACCGTCTCCGGCCATGGCGACCTCATCGCCCCTTCTCACGCAAATGATAGTGGTACCTTTAAACATCTTTTTCACCTCTCCCCCTGGGATGGGCATTTATATAACTTTTTTTCAACTGCTCGTAACTGATCTTGAGATATCTTTGAGTGGTGACCAAACTCTGGTGCCCCAACAACTCCTGCAGTACCCTCAAGGAAGCTCCCCCTTCCAGCATGTGAGTTGCAAAGCTGTGACGAAGCATGTGGGGGCTTACGCCTGCTAGCCCAACCCTTTTTGCAGCCCTGGAGACGACCCTGTGCACCGTCCGCACGGCAATACGCTCGCAACCGTCTCCGGGAAATAAGGGGCCGCTCAATTTTCCTAAAAAAACCTGCCATTCCCTCAATGCCTTCTGGGCATGCCTTCCCATTGGAACCAAACGCTCCTTCTCCCCCTTGCCCTTGACTCGTAACCATCTTTCCTCTATATCCACATCTTCCCAATCCAGGGCGACCAACTCGGCAACCCTCAAACCACAACCGTACAAAAGTTCAAGTATAGCTCTGTCCCTTATCTCAAATTCACCGTTAGGACCGTTCTCAAGCATCATTTTGACATCTTCGTAAGCCAACGCTCTGGGCAGCCTCTTGGGCTCTTTCGGCCCCCTAACACCTTTGGTAGGATCAGAAGTCAGCTTTCCGCTTTGAAGCAAGAAGTTCGTCCAACTTCTCAGCGACGACAGCTTCCTCAACACCGAGCTTTTAGAATATCCATATGCCGCCAGTTCCCTGAGAAAGGCGCGAATGTGAGCCTGCTCAATTTTCTCGATCTCCTCCACACCTTGTGAGATTACGTAGTCAACAAACTGAGAGAGGTCAACTGCGTAATTTATGACGGTGTTGTCCGTCCTCCCGCTTGCATATTTCAAATATTCCAAAAAGGCATCGACCGAGGAAGAAATATTTTCGCTCATGCGCAAATTATATCATATTGCTGAAAATAAAAGTATATTCTGATTAATTGCGTCTTTTCAATAAAATTGACACGAAGAATTGTCATTACATTAAAACAGCTCACTCCGGGATTCCATAAAGGCACGAAGAGACTCCAGTGCTTTGCTGGCTATCGCTTCACAACGTCGCCTTTTGTCCTTTATCTTTTTCGGCAGGGGTGGCAACAACCCCAGGTTGATGTTCATGGGTTGAAAGGATTTGGGATTGGCATTGTTCAGATACCATAACAAAGAGCCAATGGCAGTCTCCCTGGGCCACGACGGAAGGGCGTTTCCCTTTAGCAAACAAAACATGTTTAAAGCGGCGACCAATCCCATGGCCGTGCTCTCCACGTAACCTTCCACGCCCGCCAATTGGCCTGCGAGAAAAAGATCATCGAAACCCTTCAACCTCAGATATTCATCGAGCACTACAGGAGCATTGACGTAGATGTTCCTGTGCATAACACCATATCTTGCAAACTCGGCTTCCTCCAACCCCGGGATGAGGCGAAAGATCCTGCCCTGCTCGGACCATCTCAAGTTAGTCTGAAAGCCAACCATGTTATAAAGCCTTCCTTCTTTATCGTCCTGTCGCAGCTGAACGACGGCGTAAGGCTCTCTCCCGCTTCGCGGATCTTTGAGGCCCACCGGTCTCATGGGCCCATACCTCAGAGCGTCACGCCCTCTTTTCGCTATCACCTCTACGGGCAGACATCCTTCGAAGAAATGCTCCCCTTCGAACTCGTGGCGCATGGCCACTTCGCCTTCTATCAGGGCCTCATAGAAACGCTGATATTCCTCCTCGTTTAACGGACAGTTAATGTAATCTTCGCCATAACCGTAACGACTGCCGTAGAAAGCTATCTCCGTGTTTATACTCTCCCGCAGCACCACAGGAGCGACGGCATCGTAGAAGTACAAAAAATCTTCGCCGACCAGAGCCTTGAGGTTGGAGGCCAACGAAGGCGAAGTCAGGGGACCACTCGCAACTATCGCAGGCCCTCCTCCGATTTTTTCGACCTCATCCCTTATTATTTCCACCGAAGGCATCGACTCTATCCTTGAGGTAACCTCTTCGCTGAAGGCCTCTCTATCCACGGCAAGGGCCCATCCGGCAGGAACTTTATGCAGATCAGCGCATTTTATTATCAAGCTATCAAGCTCTCTTAGCTCGGCCTTTAAAATGCCAGCTGGGCTTGAAAGCACGTCGGAACCGAGAGAGTTGCTGCAGACAAGTTCCGCAAATTTCGATGTCCTGTGTGCCGGAGGATATTTCTTGGGCCTCATTTCATAAAGCCTTACCTTAATTCCTCTCTTGGCGAGCTGATAGGCAGCCTCGCTTCCCGCAAGCCCTCCCCCGACGATGGTCACCGCCAAATTATCTTTCTCCAACGGCTCCGGCATCATCGGGAATTTCCTCCTTTTCATATCCGCAATCGGCGCACTTTACTGTCTTTCTTTTAACCACAAAAGGGCCGCCGCACTTGGGACAAATTTCTCCTGTAGGCTTGCTCCAACTTACGAAATCGCATTTGGGATATCTCGAGCAGCCATAAAAGGGCCTTCTGTTTTTTGAACGAAGGAGCACCACCTTGCCTTCACCGCACTTGGGACAGGGTATGTCTAAGCTGTTTTTGAAATTTCTCGTATATTTACAATCAGGATAGGCCGAACAGGCTATAAATTTACCGTAACGGCCGTGTTTTACGATTAACTGGGCACCGCAAAGGGGACATTTTTCGTCTATAGTTTCGACGGGTACTTCCACCTTGGCCACGTTTTGGACGCTTTTTAAAATGCCTTCAAAGTGAACCCAAAATTCCTTGACTACCGAAAGCCAAGATGTATCGCCCCTCTCCACTTTGTCCAGCTCATCCTCCATCTTCGCCGTAAATTCGACATTGATCAGGGACTGAAAGTGTTCAACCAAAAAGGAATTAACCGTAACCCCAAGCTCCGTGGGAAAAAACTTCTTGGCTTCGTCTCTCTCGACGTAATGTCTGTCGTAAAGCGTCTGTATTATTGTCGCATACGTCGACGGTCTGCCTATTCCCTTCTCTTCCAAGACCTTAACTAAGCCCGACTCCGTATATCTGGAAGGCGGTTTGGTGAATTTTTGTTCTTTATCGAGTTTCAATAACTTCAGCAGCTCTCCAACCTCCGCCTCGGGCAAGATTTCCTCCTTCATTTCCAGAGGCCAGAGCCTGCTCCAACCGTCGAAAATCAAGGTCACTCCGCTTTGTTTCAAGGTGTAAGGCCCTGCTTCCACCTCCAGGTTGGTCCTGGCCACAATAGCAGGCTCCATTTGGGAAGCCAAAAAACGCTTCCATATTAGTTCGTACAAGGCCTTTTGATCTTTCGTCAAATGAGTTTCTATTTCTTCGGGCACCAAACGGACATTAGTAGGCCTTATGGCCTCATGAGCATCTTGAGACCGCTCCTTGGATATATACTGAAGGGGTTTTTCCGGCAAATACCTTTCTCCGTAGTTTTCCTCTATGAACTTGCGAGCCATGGCTATAGCTTCCGGAGCTATGCGCAGGCTATCTGTCCGCATATAGGTAATCAGACCCACAGGCCCCTGCCCGGGCAGATCGACCCCTTCGTATAAGCCTTGGGCTACGCGCATGGTCTTCTGGGGAGAAAAACCAAGCCGTCTTGCCGCTTCCTGTTGGAGGGTGCTGGTCTTAAAGGGCGGAAGAGGGTTTCTCTTGCCCTCCTTCGTATCGAACTTCGAGACCACATAGGGCAAAGACAGCAATTCGTTATATACGGCCTGGGCATCGATAGCATTCGTGACCCTTATGTTTTTGCCGTCCTTCTTGGCAAGCTTTAGCGAAAACTGTCCCCTTTCCCCCTTTGCCACTGCGACAATGACCCAGTATTCCTGGGGGACAAAGGCCTTTATTTCCGCTTCCTTCTCGCAAATAAGCCTAAGGGCTACCGATTGAACCCTGCCTGCCGAAAGCCCGGCCTTTACCTTTTTCCACAGCAGAGGGCTCAAGCTATAACCCATGAGCCTGTCCACAAGCCTTCTGGCCTGTTGTGCGTCGACCTTATCCATGTCTATCGGTTCGGCCTTAGAAAAAGCTTCTTTTACGGCTCGGGGTGTTATTTCATACATACGAACCCTGCAAGGCTCTTCGCAAGATATGGATAAAAGGTTCGCCAAATGCCAGGCTATTGCTTCTCCCTCCCTATCCGGGTCAGAAGCAAGCAATACATTCTTTGCCTTCTGAGCAGCCCTTTTAAGCTCTCGAACCAACGGGCCCTTACCTCTGACGAGGATGTATTCCGGCTCGAAATTATTTTCTATATCGACGCCCAATCTGCTTTTGGGAAGATCTCTTACATGCCCGTTACTTGCCTTTATATCATATTTACGACCGAGTATTTTTTTCAAAGTCTTAGCTTTAGTAGGAGATTCGACTATCACTAAAGTTTTATCCGACACCTTTTTCACCTTCCATAAAAGCGTTTGCGCCCCATCGTCCCGGCCCCGTCGCTGAGACCAGGCCCCGAGACTCAAGTTTTGTCAACGTAGTAAACACCTGGGCAGGCGTCATTTTACATTCTAGAGAGATATTGTCAACAGTCCTATCGCCCTTCTCCCTCAAAAGCCCATAAACCCGCCTTTCCCCATCGTCCAACTCCGCCAAAGACACTTCGCTTTGTCCCTTTACCAAAAACCCTTCGGGAGAGCCCTTCATCAAATGCACGAAAGAATCCACATCGATCAATGGGTACGCTCCATCGAATATCAGCAAATTGGAGCCCCTGGCCACTCCTTCGTTGATCCTTCCGGGAACAGCCCAAAGCTCCACTCCGCATTCCATGGCAATTCGCCCCGTTATCATGGCCCCGCTTTTGATGGGTGCCTCTACCACTACGACCACCTCAGCCAGCCCCACAATGATCCTGTTGCGCTCCGGAAAATTCCACGGCATACCCTTCGTCCCGAGGGGGTATTCGGAGATCAGGGCTCCCCTTTCCTTCAAACCCTCAAATAGGGTCTCGTTTTTGGCAGGGTAAAATACATCCACTCCCGTTCCAAAGACAGAAAGGGAAACTCCTCCAGCTTCAAGAGCTCCCCTGTGAGCTCTTGCGTCTATTCCGTAAGCGCCGCCGCTTACGATGGGAAAACCCTCTTCGGCCATTTTAAAGGCCAACTCAAAAGCAACCCTTCCACCGTAGTTGCTGCATCTTCTCGTGCCCACCAAGGCCACGGCAGCTTTGTATGATTTAGGATTGTTTCCCCACCAATAAAGCAACAGGGGAGGGTCGGACAATCGATCCAGGGAAGAGGGGTAACCCTCCTCTCCCCACACAAGAATTTCGATGCCCTCTGCGCGACATCGCTCAAGTTCCCTGAAATGCCAACCCTTAGACAGCATCTCATACCACCTTTGAATGACGCTCTCCGATCTCGTAAATTCCCTTATAACAGAGGGAGAGGCAGCCAGGTCAAGCAAGGATATGGATTTACATTTCAAATCGTTTATCAAATGGCCTTTGAACTGTCTTATAGCGTTCAAGGCAAGAAGGATCGATAATTCCTCATCTTTCAAAGAAACAACCTCCCCTATAGGCCAGCGCTTCAGCAAGGTGGGGCTCGTCGACCGTTTTATCTCCAGCGAGATCGGCTATGGTCCTTGCAACCTTGAGGACGCGACTGAATCCTCGCCCAGTAAGTTTAAATGCAGTGCCAAGCGACTTGAGAAAGGCCCTGCCGTTTTTGGACAAACCGAGATGCTTTTTTACCATATTCTCGCTCAATTCGGCATTGCACTTCACGCCAAAGGAGCTCCATCTTTCAATCTGAAGCTCTCTGGCCTTTATCACCCGCTGTCTTATTTCGAATGAACTTTCGCCAGCTCCGTCCAATTCCAGTAATTCATCGGGCGTAAGCCTCGGTATCTGCAGCCGAAGGTCAATACGGTCTAATATGGGACCGGACAGCTTTCTCGAGTACCTCTCTATATCGGCCGGCGAACACGTGCAGTTTCTCTCAGAATCGCCCAAATAGCCGCAGGGGCAGGGATTAGATGCCGTTACGAGCAATACCGAAGCGGGATAGATAACACTTCCGGCCGCCCTGCTGACAGTTATGCACCCGTCCTCCAGCGGCTGTCTCAGCGCCTCCAGTACATCCCGTCTGAACTCGGTTATTTCGTCCAGAAAAAGTACACCCCTATGTGCAAGGCTGATCTCCCCCGGCCTTAGATCCGATCCTCCGCCGCAGAGTGCTACCACGCTTGCGGTATGATGCACAGGCCTGAAGGGCCTGGTCCTCTCGACTTCGATCGAGACCCCTCGAGCGCTTCTTATCCTCATAACCTCTATCAATTCTTCATCCGAAAGAGGAGGAAGAATGCCGCGAAGGGCCTTGGCCAACATGGTCTTGCCCGAACCCGGAGCGCCGATTAAAGCCAAATTATGATGGCCCGCTGCAGCAATTTCCATGCCCCTCTTGGCAGCGACGTGTCCTTTTATATCGGCGAAATCCGGCTCAACCTCGACCACCTTAGCCTTAGGTAGAGAGAAATCGAGCTTCTTCAGCCTACTCTCGCCCCTTAGATGTGAAAACAGCTCCGCAATGTTTGAACAACTGTAGACTTCAACACCTTGGACCATGGACGCTTCCGGGGCATTTCCTCGGGGGATGAAGAGGGGAAGGCCCATCTCGCGGGAAAGGAAGGCTGCGGGCACTCCGCCCTTGACCTTGCGCAAACGCCCGTCCAAAGCCAGCTCTCCCATGAAAATCCCACTGACGTCCTTTGGTATAAAACCGGCTTCTCTGGCAATACCGACAGCCATGGGCAAGTCAAGGAGGGCACCCTCTTTGGGCAAATCAGCCGGCGCCAGGTTTACAGCTATATGACCCTTAAGCTTAATCCCCAAGGTTCCCAGCGCAATGCGCACCCTTTCCCGTGCCTCCTTGACTGCAGTATCGGCTAAACCAACAATTGATATGGAAAATAAACCTCCGGTAACGCATACTTCCACTTCTACAGGAAGAGCATCGATACCTCTCAAGGTAAGACCGTAAATGCGATTCATCTATATCATTCCTAACGTAATATCTTTGATGTACTCACACTCATATCCTTTTGCAACGTCACCGCCCAACGTTATACCCATAACATCCACCCTCCAGGGGCCATCCCATTCAAGCCTTTCTACCAGCAGGCTGCCCGCGCGAAGAAGCCTTTTGACCTTTCTGGGACCAACGCTTTCTGTGGGAGACTGCACCTTTCCCTTCGTGCGCACCCTGACCTCCAGGATCACCAGCTCATCGCCGTCCAGGGCGACAATGTCAAGCTCTCCTCCCCTGAAAGTAACGTTTCTCATCAAAATCTCATAACCCATCCGAGACACTATGGAAGCGGCCAAATCCTCCCCCCAGCGTCCCAAGTCCTTTTTATTCTTATTCTCCATCTTTCCCGAGTACTTCTCCTCCGGCAGAATCGATTTTACTGAGGAAAGCCAGTATCCTGGCAACGGCAAGATAGGCTTCTTCCGGTATCTCCTCCCCAAGGTTGACACCCAAAAGCACCGATACCAACAAGGAATCTTCCACGAGGGGTATTCCCCTCTTTCGAGCTTCGTCTATTATCTTTACAGCTTCCGGCCCCTGAACGTTACCGGTCATCGTCTTTCACAACTTTCCATTTGAATGTTTTTCTGTGAATTGGAGAGGCGCCCATTAACGCCAATGCTATCCTGTGTTCCTTTGTGGGATAGCCTTTGTGCACGGCAAAGCCATAACCCGGATAGAGCTTATCGTATGCGCACATTACCCTATCCCTTATGACTTTAGCGACGATAGAGGCAGCTCCCACTACCAGGACATTTTTGTCCGCCTTTGGCAAGGCTTTTTGGGGGAAGGGCAAACCGGGTATTTTTTGATTGCCGTCTACAATCACGATATCGGGCGACAGGGGAAGAGAGGAAACCGCCTTTTTCATGGCCCATAAAGTCGCTTGAAGGATGTTTGCTCTGTCGATAAACCACGGATTCGCAGCCTGGGCTCTATAGACAAAACCATAACGCAGAAGAAGGAGAAATATCTCTTCCCGCCTCTTTGAAGACAGGGCCTTTGAATCAGTTACACCCACAGACTTCAGCAGAGACATCTTTTCCCTCGTAGCCGCAACGGCTGCAGCGACCACAGGCCCGGCCAAAGGACCTCTTCCAGCCTCATCGACCCCTACCACGATCATTTTAGGGCATCTCCAGCGTAAAGAATCCCAACTTGCCGGCGGCAAAGCGTTCGAGTAAATATTGACCCGCTCTCGTCAAGTCTACATCGCCTCCAGAGACAAGGGCGCCTATTTTACGACCAATCTCGGCGAGATATTCTGCCACATCTTTATCTTCGGAAAAGCTCAAGGAAAACTTTTCAAGCAACCTGTAAATTGAACCAGAAGAGCGCAAAAACTCCAGCAGCTGGAGGGCCAACGTCTCATGATCTCCCACGACATCCGCCTTGGAACATCCAAGCCATGTCAGCATCGCATGGGTTTCTCGATCAGCCTTGGGATCCAGGATTCCGGGAGAATCGACGACTAGCAGGTTACCCGACCTGTACCACGATACTCCCCTGGTTATACCCGGTATTCCTCCCACCTTGGATGCCTTTTTACCGATCAGAGCGTTGAGCAACATGGATTTACCTACATTGGGTATACCTACAATGGCAACCCTCAATTCCCTCCACTGCGGCCGATTTTTGCATATTTCAAAAAGTTTGCCCGTCAACTTTCTTGGAACTCCCCTCCTCAGGTTCAAGGCAAATGTGGGGTAAAGTTTGGACAACTCTTTAATCCAGAGTTTCGTCTTTTCCTCCTCCGCTAGGTCTCTTTTGCTCAATACTACACAAACAGGCTTCAGCTTGGCCAGCTCACCTATAAGGGGAGAAGAAGTAGTAAAAGGGGCTCTGGCATCCCTTACCTCTAAAAATACATCGACTTGAGAAGCCAGTTCGGCCAGCCTTCTTCTCCCTTTTTCCATATGACCTGGATACCAGACCGTCCTCGCCATCACTTGGGCACCCCTATTCTGCTTAAAGGCCAATAACGGAAAAAGGCGGGGCCGAGCAGGTAATTTCTGGGGACAAAACCCCAAAAGCGACTATCCTGCGAATTTGGACGATTATCGCCCATCATGAAATATTGCTCCCTTGGGACTGTCGTCTTCTCCATGCTGAGAAAGTCCCTGTTCTTCACGTAAGGCTCTTCGATAACTTCTCCGTTTATATAAACTACACCGTTTTTTATCTCGACAGTTTCGCCGGGAAGAGCTATCAATCGCTTTACGAAATCCCTCGTCGGATCGAGGGGATATCGAAATACCACTATTTGACCTCTCTTGGGTTCAGTAAAGCGATACCAAAACTTCGCCACCAATACCCTGTCGCCCGGCATTAGGGTAGGTATCATTGAACCGCTGGGAATCCAGAATGCCTGAACCACAAAAGTCCTCAAAACCAAGGCCAAAATCAATGCCCAAATCAAAGTCTCGATTAATTCTCTCCACCATGGCTTCATGTCGATAATTACACCCCACAAGATTATTGGCTAAACTTCGTCACATGAATGTCTTTATAACCCTATTCAATGCCCAAAATCAAGAGGAAATGTCAATTCTTTGGTGGATCCTTTTTGATCGTTATATAACAATAGGGAGAAATAACTATATATCCAAGTTTTTTGGAACTACTTCCCGGACCTATGGTCACCTTCAACGTCAAACCGGGAGTGAGCGTATGCCATTTAGGGGAATACACCGAAAAACTCTCCGACGCGCTCATCCCTCTGAAATAACAGCTTCTACCCGTATCAAATACTTTTTCATCGAGAGTGTCAAGCCATTGGATCCGCAGCGTGTCTGTGGAAGCAGAACGGGTCGTATATTTAAACATGAAAGGCCTGTCGGTTTGGGCTGCTTCGATAAAGATGCCCTGAATCCATATGTGAGCCTTTTTGAATTCTATGAGAGCGAATACCTCTTTGGCCGCACTGACGGCCATTCCAATGCCGCCCACAGTTGAAGAAAAAATGAAAATTACTATCAACAGCTCGACAAGGGAGAGCCCGTTTCTTGGCGAAAAAAACAGGACCCTCTCTCTTGAGAGGAGGGTCCTGTACGTCTTTGAATTTTTAAGACTCATGTGTTGCCATTTTGCCTAGATCGAGCGCTTTCATGTTATCATCGAGAAACTTCGCAGGACTTAGCTTGGAAACAGCATCCTTTACCTCGTCGAAAGAGATGCCCCCTAAGTTTAAAGCACCCATGGCACCCAAAATCAATACGTTCAAAAACAGATAATTACCCTTCATATGTTCGTTCAATATTTCGTATCCCTTCAAAAGAAAGGTGGAAATATTTCTTTTTGTAAGGTATTTCTTCAGGCTCTCGTTTTGAAAGACCTCCATCTTATGGACATTAATTATGCCGTATCCTCCATTTTTCAGGAAGTGGAGATTTCTTATCGCCTCGTTTTGATCGAAGGCCAGGAGCACGTCGGCATCGCCGGCACTTATCAATGGGCTTTTGTATGATCCTACTTTAAAGTGACTGATAACGGAGCCTCCACGCTGAGCCATACCGTGAACTTCGCTTCCAATCACGTTTTCTCCTCTTTTTATTGCTATCTCCCCTAAAACGCGACTGGCAAAGAGTATTCCCTGCCCGCCAAGACCAACTATGATGTATTGCATTACTTTCCCTCCTCCGATATGACCTGGATAGCCCCATGGGGGCACACATTCACGCAAACGCCGCATTTGACGCAAAAGCGTTCATCTACGTAGGCCTTCTTGGAGCTTTCGTCGAAAACCAGGCCGGGACAATTGAAGAAGTTTATACAGAACTTGCAACCTACACACGTCTCGTCCTCGACGCGAACGGGAACCTTGGGTTGTTCTTGTCTCAGCAGCATGCAAGGATGGCCGAAGATAACCACCGCCGGCTCCTTATGATCCTTTGCATATTCCCACGCTTCCTTGAGCGCCTTTACTCCTTCGTCTATATCATAGGCTTCCACCCTCTTTACGAACTCTACGCCGCAGCCTTTGACCGCCCTTTCTATGGGCACTATCCTGCCAGAGTCGCCTTTCCTAAGTTTTTGGCCCGTACCTGGATGGGGCTGACCTCCCGTCATGGCCGTCACATGATTATCGAGAATTGCCAATACAAAGGCATGTTTGTTGTAAACCCCGTTTACTAGCCCTGGCAAACCCATGTGAAAGAAAGTGGAATCTCCTATGGTAGCTACAACGGGACGCAACTGGCCATCGACCTTGTGGGCCAGATAAAAACCCGACGACTGCGTTACCGAGGCACCCATGCATATGGAGGTATCGACAGTTTTCTGGTTAACTCCCAAGGTGTAACATCCTATATCCGAAGGATATATTCCGTCGGGAAAGGCCTTCCTTATGGCGAAAAAGCTCGCCCTATGAGGACATCCCGGGCATAGCATCGGGGGTTTGGGCGTTATCTTTAATTCTTCTATCGCCTTCTTCAAATCCTCATCAGCATCGCGAGTGCAAGCTTCACCCAGAGCTTTGCAAACCAATTCCTCCACCACTTCAGGTGTCAATTCGCCGGCTCTGGGCACATAGCCGTTCCATCGCCCCTTCACATTTCTGCGGTCAGTGATCTGAAGTTCTATTACGGGATAGGTCTCCTCAAGTAACAAAACATTTTCGTGGCGGGCTATAAAATCGTTTACGAGATCCACTGGCAGGGGGTGGGGTGTGCCTATCTTCAACACCGATATATCCTTTCTGCCCAGCTTTTCCAGCAAATCCATCACTACTGCAAAGGATATTCCTCCCGCAATAATGCCAAGTTTGGGTTTTTCCTGCGCCGCTACCTCAAAGTTGTACTTCGAGAAGTTTTTCGTAAACTCCTCTCTTACGGCATCCATCTTTTGGTTTAGCTTAGGATGGGTCGTCTTTACGTGGGCGGGAAGACAAACCCAACGCTTTACGTCCTTTACGAATTTGGCCGGCCTTTCCAGCCTTAAGGGATCGTTAAGCTCCACATCCTGTCTGCAATGATCGACTCTCACCGTAGGACGCAACATCACCGGTATCTTGTGCCTTTCGGACAACTCAAAACCATCTTTTACCATTTCCATGGCTTCCCTCGCGGAAGAAGGATCCAAGACAGGAACCTTGGCAAACAGACCGAACAATCTGCTGTCCTGTTCCGTCTGGGAACTGTGGGGCCCGGGATCATCGGCTACGATCAACAGCATGCCGCCTTCAATGTCAAACTGAGCAGCGCTCATAAAGGGGTCAGCTGCAACGTTAAGACCAACATGTTTCATTGCGACACAAGACCTTTTCCCGGTAAAGGAGGCGGAAATCGCGACTTCGTACGCCACCTTTTCGTTCGTGCCCCATTCCACAACCGTTTTGGTATCGAGCAAATCGGCGAATTTCGCTATTGCCGGCAAAATTTCCGATGAGGGCGTGCCGGGATAGGCACAGGCTACCTCACACCCCGCTTCAACAACAGCCCTGGCAATCGCCTCATTGCCAAGCAGAACAGCCCTTTCAGTTGCCATTCGCATACACCTCTCTCGCCATTTTATTCTTTCAACAGATCCATGAGCTTGCTGTAAAAAGGCTCTGGTTTTTTGACCAACTTCCCTCGTCTGTCACAAAACCCGTGTTTGGTAAAGCCTTCGGCAAGAAGCTTGTCGTCACTATCACGATAGATTTTAAATTCAAAGGAAAGGCTGTGAGGTTTTATTTCTTTCAAAAAGGTCTCCACTCTAATGAGATCGTCATAGTGAGCAGGGTGTTTGTATCTGCATCTGACCTCGACAACGGGCATGAAGATTCCCTTTTCTTCCCACTCTGTGTATGGCATTCCGAATTCCCTGCAGAACTCGGTCCTGCCCATTTCGAACCACGTCAGGTAATTGGCGTAATATACTACTCCCATCTGATCGGTCGCGCCGTAAGGCACCCTAATCGTAAGAGACGCGCTTAAGGACATTGTTTCCATCTCCTAGCCTGAAATGTAATGTACGCACAATAAAAGGGTAGCAGATCTATCATACCACATAGATCGATAAATATTCCACATGGGCTTGCAAAAAAATATTTACAGCAAACAGCAAAGCTATGGAGGACAAACTAGCGACAATTTGTGCTATGCACTGCCATTATGCACTCACCGCTTACAACATCATATCCCAATTCTTTTAACTTTTCCTCCAGCTGTGGGTTTTGGGCACCTGGTTGGAACCATATAATCGGTTTATAGGCAATCTGCTTTAGTTCATCCAACAAAAATCCTTGATTTTTCGGACCTATGAATACCAAAAGGATATCGATGGCTTCTGGAATACCCTTTATCGAAGAGTAAAAGTCAAGATCGAAGATCTTAAGGCCTATATATTTCGGGTTTACGGGATAAATCACAAATTCTCTGGATTTTAAATAAGACAGCACTCCGGAGACAGGCTTTCCCGTTTCGACCGTAGCTCCCAACACGGCCACCTTACAGGGGGAACATACGTATTCTTTTATTATCCTTTCCCACTCCATTCGCTCGCCCTCCTTTTTGTAAAATCTTTGAGGACACGCACGGTGTTCCTCGTTTATCTTCAACCTCCTCCCAAACCTTCGATCACTGTCAACCTAAAATCAGTGACAGGCGTATCGACGTAAATCGTAGCTGCCACCTCCGTTTCCTCTCCGGGCAAAAGGGACACCCTTCTTGCCTTAAAGGACCGTTGTACCAATAATTTGTCCTCCTGTCCGTAAATGGTCATGATAAGCCCAGGCCCCTCGATCTCCCTCGATGAGACGTTTTTGATAGTCGTATTTAACTTAAAAACACCTTCTTCCCCGCTGTATTTAAAGGAGGACGCCACCAAAACTAAGGAATCGTTTTTCTCTTCAGAAAATAGAGGAACCGCAAAAACCAAAATTACAGGGACAATCGCCAATAAAAACAACGCAATCGATAGTTGTCTTCGTTTTTGCATAATATATCCCCCTTTTTTCCAGGTCATCTATATAAACTCTGGGGTCAGCTAGGAAAATCCCAGTTTTATTTTAAGCGATAAAGACGATTGGTGGCATTAAGTCCTCGCACCTTGACTTCACGAACTGCGTAGTAGTTGCTATAATGGCTTGTGCGGAGGACTGGCCGAGCGGTCGAAGGCGGGTGACTTGAAATCACTTGTGCCGCAAGGCACCGGGGGTTCAAATCCCTCGTCCTCCGCCATTTTGTAAGCTCGAATTCACCACACGAAGGAGAGACGAAATGAGCGACCTTGCAATAGGAATAGATATAGGCGGGCACTATATAAAGGCTGCACTGGTTGAAGGAGACAAAATACTTCGAAGGTGGGAAGAACCAACCTCCGAGGGAAGAACCCTTAAAGGGGTTATCGAACAACTTCAACGTATCGTCGAAAAACTGGAACCTCCGGGTTACATGCTCTCCGTCGGAATTGGAATTCCCGGTTTTTTGGACCTACAGCGGGAGCACCTCGTTCTTTCTCCCAACTTTCCCAATTGGAAGGGCATTCCCATCAAATCCATGTTTGAAAAGAATTTGCAGAGAAGGATTGCAATAGAGAATGACGCCAATTGCTACGCTCTGGGCGAGCAAATGACCGGGCTTGCCAAGGGACTTAGCAATTTCATCGTTTTAACTCTGGGGACGGGAATTGGCGGAGGAATAGTTTTGAACGGCAGATTGCTGATGGGAGCTCACGGCTATGCAGGAGAACCGGGACACATGGCCTTAGGCGACGATGAGCGTTGCGGATGCGGATGCCTCGGACATCTTGAAGCTATCGGAGGCACCGATGCAATCGAAAGAAAAGCAGGCCGCAACGACTTGCCCGAAGACATGAAGATACTTTGGGCGCGAAGGAAAGAGCCGGAGGTAGCACGAATCATAAACCCTTCTTTAGAGGCAATAGCCAAAGCTATCGCTTCGATGGTTCATCTCTTCGACCCCGAAACGATCATCTTGGGAGGGGGGCTCAGCCAAGCAGAGGGACTCCTTGCCGTCCTGGAACCCTTAGTCCACAAACATATCGTTCCCCTCTACAAAGGTGCCTTCTCTTTGAAGATCAGTTCCCTGGGAAACGACGCAGCCATATTTGGAGCCGCTTCCCTCGTAAGCGAGGAATCACCTGCATCCTCCTGACCTGTTTGCAACGACTTCAAGCTTTGGGTGAACTGTCTTTTCCTCTTCCCTGAGCTTCTTCAACTCCCGTCTAATAGCAAAAAAGGCCAATATCGACCCGCCAAGATCGGTAGCCGGGAAAGCCATCCATATGCCATCCAAGCCCAAAAAACTAGGCATGATCAATACGGCAGGGTAGCAAATGCCGAGCTGACGGACAAGCTGAATGAACAACGCCTCACGAGCTCTCCCTAAAGACTGGAGAGTATAGGAAGTGACCACGAATACGGCAGCAGCCGGTAGAAAGATGTAGCCAACCTTCAATGCACGTGAGGTCATATGGATTAACGTTAAATTATCGTTGCAAAAGATTTGCACAATTCTCCCGGCAAAAAACTGAGTGGAGAACCAGGAAAGAGAAAAGACCAACAGACAAGCCCCAAGGGCAAGCAATATGGCCTTTCTAACGCGTTGATACAAGCCTGCTCCGTAATTGTAACCGATTATTGGTTGAGCTGCCTCGCTTATGCCTAGGGCCGGCAGAAAGAATAGCGTATCCAACGTGAGAAATATACCTACGGAGGATACGGCCAAATCTCCCCCAAGTCTCAGCGCTCTTTGATTTAAAAGCACCAACAACACAGCAAAGGATATTGAAGTTATACAGGGAGTTATCCCTATCGACACTATGGAACCCATTAAGGAGGCTCGTGGTTTTAAATTCCTATATTTGATCTTAAGTACGCTGTATTTAAGATAATAAATTGCAACCCACAGGCATGACAGGAATTCTGAAATTGTCGTACCCCAGGCGGCACCCTTTATTCCCCAACCTAAGTGGCAAATAAAAAGCCAGTCCAGGAAGATGTTGACCCCCGTTCCCAGAACCAGGGTACCCATTGCCCACCTGGGCGATCCTTCGGCCCTGATCAATGAGTTAAGGACAAAGGAAATCACAAAAAAGGACATCCCGTACAACACGATGACCATGTAATCGCGAGCTGGGCCCAAGATATCTTCGCTTGCACCAAAGAGTTTCAAAGCCGACTCAAGGGACGAAGCCATGCCGAGGCAGATAAAGATCGCGATAATAACGGATAAGGTAAAGGCATTCCCCAAGGCCAGCTCAGCCCTCTTTTTCCTGCCGGCGCCCAAACTCCTGGAGGCAATCGAAGCCGCCCCCACGCAAACCAAAAGGCAGAGGGCAATGGATAACTCAAAAAGAGGGAAAGCCACCGTAACGGCAGCAAGACCCGTCTCGCCGACGTTTTGCCCTATGAAAATTCTATCAACTATGTTATAGAGAGCATTCGCGAACAATCCCGCAATTGCCGGAAGCGAAAATGCCAAAAGAAGTCTGCCGATAGGTTCTTTGCCAAGTCGTTCTGTTTTTTCGTCGACATTGATCATCCAATTCCCCCTTTCGTGCTAAAATGCATACAATATTCGCCCATTGCCGTAACCCTATTATACCACATGCTTCGAAAGTAGCGAAGACGTCCTCACACTATTGATACAATATAAAGCGACGTGATATGATTAATACATTAGAATTATGTTAAATAATTTAAGGGAGGCGAGGAGAAAATGTCAGAAAGCAAATTCGATTTAAAAAGCGCACTTGCCTATGCAATTCACGCTGAGATTCAAGCAAACGAATTCTATACAACATGGGCAGAAAATGCCAGGACACCGGCCTTGAAAAAGGAAATATCGGAACTTGCCGACTGGGAAGATACGCACAAAAAGACGCTATCGAAATACTATCAGGAGTTATTTGGCGAACCCTTTACTCCGGATCCAAATGTAACGGTTGATCCTGCCCTGCGCGTGCAGGCCGACGAATTTAAAGACTACTATTCCTTATTGCGGCTAATATCTACGGCCTACCTTTCAGAGATGCGAGCAGCAGAATTTTACGAAAAACTGGTAGAGGAAGTGGATTCCCAAGAGACCAAGGCAATGTTCAATGACCTGGCTAAAATGGAAAGAGGCCATATGGATTTCGTGAAAAAACGCTACGACGAACTTAGGGGTGAATTGGAAGGAAGATTGATGCTATAGACACGCCAGACCTTGCAAAAGTTTGGCAGATCAAATAAAATAAGTATTGCCAAACATTTGTCAGGAGGTGGAGCGTATGTCGAAACTGACGGGAAAACGTTTTCTCTTCTTCGTAGATGAAGAATACGAAGATCTGGAGCTTTGGTATCCCAAAATCAGATTGATAGAAGAAGGCGCCGAAGCAGTAGTTGCGGGTCCTGAAAAGGGAAAGTTGTACAGGGGCAAACACGGTTATCCCTGTAAAAGCGATGTGTCTTTCGAGGAAGTCAATCCCGACGACTTCGACGGCATAGTCATACCGGGCGGATATGCCCCCGACAAGATCAGGAGATATCAAAAGGCTCTCGATATCGTAAGAAAGCTAAATGAAGCCAACAAAGTCGTGGCTTTCATCTGTCATGCCGGTTGGGTTCCTATTTCGGCTGGAATACTCAAAGGAAAGAAAGCCACGTCAGTCGGAGCGATAAAAGACGACATGGTGAACGCCGGCGTGAATTGGGTAGATGAGGCAGCAGTAGTGGACGGAAACCTCATAAGCAGCAGAACACCTAACGACCTTCCCCAGTTTTGCAGGGCCATCATCGAGAAAACCTCACCGAGCGGCTGTTGTCGTTAAAATAAAAAAGGGGCGTGAACGCCCCTTTTTTTATTCCCTCGACGGCAAAACCTGCCTGCTCAATTTAACAGCACAAAGTTTTCCGCACATGGTGCAAGCTTCCCTGTCGCTTGCAAGGTGTGATTTAATTCGGACCAATTCCGGATCCAAAGCCTCGGCGATCATCGATTCCCAATCCAAATTTCGTCTCGCCAACGATATCCTTCTGTCCTGGTCACGAGCACCTTTAACGTCTTTAGCAAGGTCACCAACGTGAGCTGCCAATTTCGAGGCGATCACTCCGAGATATATGTCATTTTCATCGGGAAGACCGAGGTGCTCCGCCGGAGTCACGTCGCATAGAAAATCGGCTCCCGCCGATGCAGCTATTGCTCCGCCTATCGCTCCGGAAATGTGATCATATCCGGCTGCTATATCGGTAGGAAGAGGCCCTAAAACGTAAAAAGGCGCCTCGTCAGTGAGACGTTTTTCAAGCTCTACATGAGGTTTTATGTGCTCTATCGGCACATGTCCCGGACCTTCTATCATGGCTTGCACTCCCCAATCGTTAGCCCTCCTCGCTAAATGAGCTAAGACCATCAGCTCCGCCAATTGGGGTTCGTCTATGGCATCCGCTATGGCTCCCGGCCTAAATCCGTCTCCCAGACTTAATACCACATCGTAACGTTTGGCTATCTGAAGCAAATCATCGAAGTATTCGTAAAGAGGGTTTTCCTGTCTCGTTTTTTCCATCCAATACAACAGGATTGAACCTCCTCTGCTCACGCAAGGCATGATGCGCTCTGCACCTCGCAAAAACTCCACCGACTGTCTGTTGACTCCGCAATGTACTGTTATATAATCGACACCTTGACGACACTGTTTTTCAATAGAGGAAAACAACCTCTCGACGCTAAGGTCCTCCAGAGGTCTGTCCTCCCTTGCCAATTCACTCGCCACGGCATAAATTGGAACAGCACCCACCATTATGGGCGATTTTTCCAAAAAGAACGCCCTTGCTGAATCAAGGTCGCCTCCAGTCGACAGATCCATGATGGAATCCGTACCGGCATCGAGGGCAGCATTCAGCTTACGACCTTCAAGCTCAAGGTCGCAGCATTCGTCGCTGGTACCCAAATTGGTGTTCACCTTGGTGGAAAGACCTTTCCCTATGCCCTTGATCCTTCTTATATCGTGGTTGACATTCTTGGGAATAACGACTTTGCCATGGGCCACCAAATCGCGAATAGTTTCTGGCGCAAGGCCTTCATCGTCTGCAACTTTCCGCATTTCCCCACTTATGATGCCAGCCATTGCCATTTCAAGTTGCGTACTCAATTAAAAATCCCTCCCGCTATTTTTTATGGGAAGGGAAAGGACATCACAAAAGTTCTTCTTTTGTCCGCCATTCCCTCCGCCAGCATTACCTGGATCAGGTTCTAGGGGTTCTCTCTCAGCTCACGCACATGAGCGCCCCCTGGCTTTTACAAATATAACATATTCTCATAAAAAAGTTTATGGAACAACGGGAAAAATCGCTATAACCATTTACATATTATTATAAGTTCATTATGCGACATCGATCAGTCCAAAAAACACGACTCTGCACATGTTTCTGGTAGGGTCCAAAATAGGATATAAACTCTCATGATTTGGCACTAACCAAAGATATAGCTCCCCCTTAACATAAAAGTGAAAAACTAAAAAAGGGGGAACTTGCAGTGAAAAACCAAATCAACTTCACCGACAAAGAAAATCTGGCAAAGCAATTCGTCGGAGGAGTCATCATGGACGTGACAAACAGCGAGCAGGCCAAAATAGCGGAGGATGTGGGTGCCGTGGCCGTTATGGCCCTAGAAAAGGTGCCTGCAGATTTGCGAAAGGAGGGCAAGGTGGCTCGAATGGCCGACCCTACAAAGATATTGGAGATAAAAAATGCCGTTTCCATACCGGTTATGGCCAAAGTGCGCATAGGACATTTCGTCGAGGCGCAGATCCTAGAAGCACTTGGAGTAGACTTCATAGACGAAAGTGAGGTCTTAACACCTGCCGACGACGAACATCACATAAACAAGAGAGAATTTAAAACTCCTTTTGTTTGCGGTGCCCGCGACCTGGGAGAGGCCCTGCGTCGAATTGCCGAAGGTGCAACCATGATCCGAACCAAGGGGGAAGCCGGCACGGGCAACGTAATAGAGGCAGTAAGGCATGTCAGAACAATCTATGCCCAATTGAAGAAGCTTTTATCGGCAAACGAAGAGGACCTGCCAACCCTCGCCGGTGAGCTGCGCGTTCCCTTGGAATTGCTGGAAACGTGTCGCGCAACAGGAGGGCTTCCCGTCGTCAACTTCGCAGCTGGCGGAATCGCCACTCCTGCCGATGCCGCTTTGATGATGCAACTGGGCTGTGATGGCGTCTTCGTCGGAAGTGGCATCTTCAAGTCGGAGAATCCTTCGATAAGGGCAAAAGCGATAGTAAAAGCCGTCGCAAACTTTAAAAAACCCGAAGTTTTGGCAGAGGTATCAACAGGACTCGGAGAGGCCATGGAAGGAGTTTTAATCTAACGCATCAGAAACAAAAGTGTCGAAGAGGCATAACAGGGATCACAAAGGCATAATCAAAAGCAAAGTCAATGGATGTTGTCAAAGATGTCCAAAGGCTTATCGACACACAATGAACAAAGAGCTTATTACAGCAAGAACAATAGAGAAAAACAGCTTTCCCTGAAATGCCTCTTCATAAAGCTAACGGCTAGAAATTAACTCATTTCCAACATCAATGCCTTTTTGTAGAATCTTAGCGTTTATATCCCGTATTTTTGGCGAGAAAGCCTCGGCCAAGGTTTGAAACAACGCCTCAGTCGAAATCGCCTTCAAGCAGCTGGCAACTATCCCCAGGGAAAGCACGTTCGCGCTCCTGGAAGAACCCATTTCGATGGCAGTCTTCGTTATGGGAAATCCGACAAATCTCGAATCCAGCTTGTATTTTGACGCGTCAATCAAGCCGGAATCGTAAACCACTTTGCAGTTTTTGTTTTCTATATCAAGATTCCGAACCAGGGCTTCCTCGGCCAAAACGACGACGATATCGGGGCTTAAGGCATAAGGGTATAGGATCTCGTTATCAGACATAACAACGTCCGTCTTTGTAAAGCCTCCCCTGGCCGATACTCCGTAAGCCTGCGTCTGAGAGGCCTTCAGCCCGGAAGCTACGGCAGCCTCGCCAAGCAAAGTACCGGCTAAAATCACTCCTTGACCACCAATTCCCGCAAAAATAACTTCGTATTTCATGGACGATCACTCGCTTTCAAGCTCGTTCCTTGCCCGAGACTGTATTTCCCTGTAGCGGGACAGGAAGGAATGTCCTTTTTTATCGACAAATACTCCGGTGACGAACTTTTCCTTAAGGTCTTCTTCGGATAAGTCCTTTACGCGCTCTATGGGTATCGACTGTTCCTTCAGCCACTTCAGCATTTGCGGCGCTTTGGAGAGCTTGTTATACCTTCCAAAATAGGTCGGACAGGGAGATATCACTTCCACCAGGGAAAAACCTTCGTGAGAAAGGGCCATTCCGATATATTTTTCTATCGTTGTCGCATGATAGACGGTCGTCCTGGCGACGAAACTTGCTCCGGCCGTCTCCGAAATACGACAAACATCGAGCGCCGGCTCAGGATCCCCGTACCAGGATGTCGACGTCCTGGAATAAAGCGGCGTAGTGCAGGAATATTGGCCACCCGTCATTCCGTAGTTAAGGTTATTGGCTACCAAGGCGACGACGTCTATGTTCCTGCGCGAAGAGTGAATCAAATGATTTCCTCCGATTGTCGCGCTATCGCCATCGCCCATCAAAGCTATGACCTTCATAGATGGATTTGCCACCTTTATGCCCGTTGCGACGGGCAAAGCTCTCCCGTGTGTAACGTGAACTGTATTGGCATAAAGATAATCATCGGCTTTACCCCAACAGCCGATCCCCGTAACTACAACGACATCTTTCGGAGCAAGGCCGCCCTTTTCGAAGGCATAAAGCATGCTCTTCAAGATCACCCCGTAGCCGCAACCTGGACACCACTGATGGGGCAGGTTTTCTTCCCTCAAAAAGGCCTTCCAGCTGACTTCACACGATCTTTTGCTCATAACGATACCACCTCGCCCAAGACTTGGATAATTTCCTTAGGCGTCAGGGGTTCACCGTCATAACGATTTGCCCCAAGGACCGGAATTTCGTCGGGAACGGCTTTTCGCACTTCACCGATTATCTGACCCATGTTCATCTCAGGAACGATTATCCCTCGCTTGCCCTTGGAAATTTCGCTAATGTATTCTGCAGGGAAAGGCCATACCGTCTGAAGCTGTAGTACGCCTACGCTCAGTCCTTCCTCTTTCGCCTCTATCGCAGCCTGCCTGGCCGCCCTGACGGCTCCGCCGAAACAGATCACCAGATATTCGCACTTCGTTACGTCAAATTCTCTGTACATTATGATATCATCTTTATTTTTCTCTATTTTGTCGTAAAGCCTCTTGACCAGTTTCCTCGCCTCCTGAGGAGAACTTGTGGGCAAGCCCTTTTCGTTATGGGTCGAGGAATGATATCTGGTTAAATAATCGCTGCCCGGCGTGACCATGGGAGGCACCAGATCGTCGTCGGCTTTGTATGGCAAATATTCTTCAAGCCCTTCAGGGGGTCTCTTTCTGTTCACGATCTCGACTTCATCCCTTAAACGGAGAACGCAGTTTTCGCGCAAGTGACCTACCGTTTCGTCGGCCATGAAAAGGACGGGGCATCTGTACTTTTCAGCCATATTAAAGGCTTGAACCATGAGATCGAAGCACTCCTGCACAGTGGCAGGAGAGAGGGCGATCACGGAGTGATCCCCATGGCGTCCCCAGCGGGCCTGCATGATGTCTGCCTGAGCTGGGCGGGTGGCCAATCCTGTGCTTGGGCCTGACCTTTGGACATTGACTATCACACAGGGAACCTCTGCCATGATGGCCAGGCCAATGTTTTCTTGCATCAAGGAAAAACCTGGTCCCGATGTGGCTGTAAAGGCCTTGGCCCCTCCAATGGATGCACCTATTATGGCAGCAATGCTTGCGATTTCATCTTCCATTTGAAGATAGCAACCCCCTATCTGAGGGAGCTTTCTGGATGCCCTTTCGGCCACCTCTGACGAAGGGGTTATGGGATATCCGGCAAAAAATGTCGCCCCCGCCAGGAGTGCACCCTCCACTATGGCCTCATTGCCCAACATGAATTTAACTTTTTTCTTCACTATCATGACACTCCTTCGGTATTACCTCAATGGCAAAGTCGGGGCAGCGCAATTCGCAAGTTCCGCAACCTATACATTCGTCAATCCTCTCCGGGATTGGATGTCCGAGCTCGTCGCCTTCAAAGACTTTCTTGGGGCAAAATTCTATGCAAATTTCGCATCCCTTGCATCGTTCCCTTCTTATCCTAATTATGAATTTCTTGCCCTCAGCTATTTCAATCTCGCCTTCATGGGAATGCATACTTTACCCCCCCTCTCAGACATCGACGGATTTTATGACCAGGAGATCAACAAAGCATCCAGGTTTAGGTACTCATCCTTTCTTTGGCTTTTTCGAGCAATTTCGTGTAGTTTACTACCGCTCTGACATGCTTGCCGTAACTGACAATCCCATTTTTATCGCTAATTTCAAAATCGAAGGTCAATCTGTTGCCGTCTATCTCCTTCAAGACAACTTTGTAAGAGACTTCGGCTCCCATCATAGTAGGTTCTTCATGAGTTATCTCGGTGTGATAGCCTACGGATATGAACCCCTGAGGCAGCGACTGGTCAACCATTTCCGTAGCCATTCTAACGACCATATTTATACATGCAGAAGTCGATAAGAACTGTTCAAGGTAAAGCGACGAATTGCCGACGGTATCATCGACTGAAACAGTCTTCTTAATAGCCCTTTCCGAACCAAGGGAAACCAATTGAGAAATATCCAACATCTACAACACCTCCTGAACCGTTTATTTAGTCTCAATTTACCACAATATCACTTGTCTTCCAATTGATCAGACCGCCAGGAAAAAAGTCGCGAGCAAAACCTAGGGCCAATCAAATTCGCTCGCGACCAAAAAATTGAGGCGTAAGAAAACTTGCTAAATTTTACTTAAAATCTCCCTCGCGGCCTTCACGCCCGAAAGCAGCATCCCCCCAAAGATAGGCCCCATCCTGGGACCTCCGAAGGTGGCATTGGCTGCCATTCCGGCCACGTAAAGACCCGGGAATACCTCGCGGGTGTTTACTATTGTCAACTTTTCTGCCCTGTCGGGCGACATAAACTTCTCGCCTTCAATGTTGCCAGTCGCCGTAAAAAGCCTGCCCGGCATCTTGCGCGCCACTACTCTTACCACTTCGGTGTCGTGTCCCGTAGCGTCTATCACATATTTGCAATGAATCGACAGTGGATCAACGTGAAGACCTGCCATCTCCACAGCCGTCCAATTTACAACGAGCCCATTTATCCTCTCCTCATCGTCCACCACTACGTCCTCCACGCTAAGGGCATTAAATATCGTCGCTCCTGCCTTCACGGCCTTACTCGTCAATGTGCTCACGGCCTCAACGGAATCGGCAGTGTAATATCCCTCGACCTCATAGGGGCGTACATTGACGCCCACCCCTTCCAAGATTTCTTTGGCTTCATGCTGTATCACTATCTCATTAAAAAGCATTCCACCTCCCCACATTCCGCCGCCAACGCTTAGCTTGCGTTCGTAAAGAGCCACCTTCTTGCCGGCCTTGGCCAATTCAAGAGCTGCCACCAGCCCAGAAGGACCTCCGCCAACTATGGCAACATCGAGCTCTAAACAATTCATTAGTTTCTTGAAGTACCCTTCGACTATGGCTTTTGTTATAACCAGCTCATCGAGCTTCACCTTTAAGCACCTCCTATAGATTTAATCTTCCATAATAAAAAGCCGCCCCTGGGCGGCTTTTTAGGTTTACATCTAGATTTTCGGTTGATTTAAATTTTTCGGCTCGCCCTTCCTCCGCCAGCATTACCTGGGTCAGGTCTAGGGGTATGCTCTCAGCCCCGCCATCGCGAAGCACCCCCGGCGATATATTTTTCCTGTATAAAATATACTACTACCTTCTCTCTAGTTAGTCAAACAAATCACATATTTTGAAAGGACTTTAATCAAATGACATACTCCAAAACAAGCCATAAATCCGCTCTTCTTAAAATGGGTTATTGGTCGGCATTTTCGTAGCCCTGATCAA
Source organism: Acetomicrobium thermoterrenum DSM 13490 (assembly GCF_900107215.1). NCBI lineage: Bacteria > Thermotogati > Synergistota > Synergistia > Synergistales > Acetomicrobiaceae > Acetomicrobium > Acetomicrobium thermoterrenum. Next base: position 31,573 of record NZ_FNPD01000014.1, read on the forward strand.
TGGGGAGGTTTTTGCCTCTGGCAGCAGTCGTGGAAAGTTGGTCGCAACGTTCGTTCTCCACATTTCCGTCATGTCCTCTGACCCAGAGGAATTCCACTTCATGTTTTTCGCATAACCGGAGCAGCTGTTCCCACAGATCGACATTCAAAGCCCTTTCCTTTTTATTTCGCATCCATCCATTGGCCTTCCACCTCTTTACCCACCCCTTATTCATAGCGTCGGCGAGATACCTCGAATCAGTATAAAGCTTGACCTTACACCTGCACTTTAGGGCGCTCAATCCCGCTATAGCTGCATATATCTCCATTCTGTTGTTCGTCGTAAGCCTGAATCCTCCCGATATTTCCTTTCTATGGCCGTTGTAAAGCAAGACTACACCATATCCTCCAGGGCCGGGATTGCCTAAACAGGCACCGTCGGTGTAAATGGTCACCTCTTTCAATTCCTCTCTCTTTTCCTTTTCCTCGAAAGTCATCATCTCCCGCCTTTCGCATTTCATAATCAGAAGGGCCTTCCACTAAAAAAGCGAAACAAAGTCTACGATTCCATTTAGTTTCCTTCAGTCAGATCCATAGGGCAAATATGCAAATATCCCCCGCCAATTGAACTCGCGGGGGATATTCTATAAAATATACGCCCTCTTCGGACTTAATCTCTATGGCTCCGGCGGCAGGACTCGAACCTGCAACCTAGTGGTTAACAGCCACCCGCTCTGCCGGTTGAGCTACGCCGGAGTATGCTTTTTATCTGGAGGCGGCACCCGGATTCGAACCGGGGTATAAGGGATTTGCAGTCCCCTGCCTTACCACTTGGCTATGCCGCCGAGATCTCTGGAGCGGAAGACGGGATTTGAACCCGCGGCCCCCACCTTGGCAAGGTGGTGCTCTACCCCTGAGCTACTTCCGCATTCTCCTACCTTACCTCTTGCCTTCTATTCTTTCTTTCAATGGTGGCGAGACCCAGAATCGAACTGGGGACACGCGGATTTTCAGTCCGCTGCTCTACCTACTGAGCTATCTCGCCTCTCGCCACCTGGTCAAAATATGGCGGGGCTGACGGGACTTGAACCCGCGGCCTCTGACGTGACAGGCCAGCGCTCTAACCGGCTGAGCTACAGCCCCGCATATTGCTGCCTCATGGTGGGCGGAATAGGGTTCGAACCTATGACCCCCTGCGTGTAAGGCAGGTGCTCTTCCGCTGAGCTATCCGCCCTCAGCGCGTATTAGTATAACCGTGACCCGGCAATTCTGTCAATCTCATTGGGACGGCAGACCGCGTCAAGTTTTTGTAGGATTTTTAGGAACCACTCCCCATGTGTCCTAAAGGGCAACGTCTTTTAGGTTAGGTAAAAATCAAACCCGCCATGACATATGCCCCTTAAGGTCGTGTATAAGGGCGTTACCTTTCCCGTTTTCAGTACCGTTATGCATCCAAGCTCACTTATAACGGGACCTAAGATCTCCTCCAGGTTCAAGGTGAATTTGTGTCTTTTGTCCGCATTCTCACCTTTTTGGTCTTTTTTCTTTATCTGTTCTGACGTCACCTTGCCACCGCTACAGATGTAAGCCCTCAAAGAAGACATGGCCTT
>NZ_FNPD01000015.1 GCF_900107215.1 Acetomicrobium thermoterrenum DSM 13490
AAGCAGCCAGCTAACTCGGAAAGAGCTCTAGGTATGCAGGTAATGGAAAATATTCTAACGTCAAATCCTGATCTAGATGCGGTGTTTTGTACTAACGATGAGATGGCTTTAGGGGCACTGCAAGCCGCGGAAGCTGCGGGAAAAAAGATAATAATTGTTGGATTTGACGCTAACAAAGATGCACTTGAAAGCATTATAGATAATGGATTAACTGCCACAATCGCTCAAAACCCATTTGCTATGGGTTTGTACGGAGTTGAAAACGCAATAAAACTGCTTAATGGAGAAGAAATACCTAAAAAGATTGACACAGGAACGACTCTGGTTACCATCGATAACGCAAAAGAATTTCTCAAACAAAAAGAAGAATTATCTTTGTAAAGTAAATCATTAGATTTAAAGCATTATAAATACAAGGCTGCTCCTTAAGGAGCAGCCTTGTATTTATAATGCTTTATTATTATTTAAAAAATTTATTTTGATACCAATATAGATTAGAATGAATTTGATAAAAGATCCGATATACATCAAGTCGTTAATTATTTTATATTGTATACATTCAAGATACATCTTATTCTTATTTAGTTTTATCTATATTTGTATTTCATTTGCAGGAGGTTCGAACAGTTTTGCAGCAGCATTTTATTATTTATAGATATTATGACTAATAATTAAATCAATCACCATACGACCATTTAGCCCATCATGAGGAATATCGTTTTTTGTAGTGGACAAGCTAAATAAAACATGCTATATTTTCATACAAAGGAGGCGATCTTTGTATGAAATTTTCCTTTGTTATATCATTACAGAACACTAAGTTTAACGCTATTGCTCTCAAAGAAAACTTGCAGCAAAACCTCGAAAAACTTAAAAAGTTATCATATGATGGAGTCGAATTGGCTATTCGTGATCCTAGCACTGTGGATATTGACGAAATGAATGCGCTACTCAATAAAAACAATTTTACCGTATGTGCCATCGGAACAGGACAGGCTTTTGTAGAAGATGGTCTATCTTTAACTCATCCAGATCCAAATATACGTGCTTATGCTATTAACAGGATCAAAAAATTTATAAACTTAGCTAGTAATATTACGGGCAAACCTAAAATTATAATTGGGCTAATAAGGGGCATAAAAAAAACAAATGTTAATGTTGAAAATTATTTTTATAAGTCAATGCAAGATATACTTTTGGAAGCGGAAAAATACAAAATTGATATATTAATAGAACCAATAAATAGATATGAAACCGATTTTATAAACAATATTCATGAAGCATTAATTTTTATAAAAAAACTCAACCACCCGAGACTACTGTTGTTAGCGGACACTTTTCATATGAACATCGAAGAACCCAATGTATGGCAATCCCTTGAAATATGCAAAGAAAAGCTGGGCCATATACATGTCGCTGATACCAATAGATGGGCTCCTGGATATGGCCACTTTGAGTGGGATATATTTTCTCAAACTCTAAAAAAAATAAGCTATTCTGGCTGGATTTCTGGTGAAATGCTACCAAAACCAAGCGAAGATGAAGCCATATCCCACACAATTACGCTTTTGCGTTCATTATTTAGTTAACAGGATTGCTATTCGATAGGAGGTGCACTAATGTGAAAAAAGATGACAAGAAACCTTTCGTTTTAATGATGGAAGGCATAGTTAAGCGTTTCCCTGGTGTTATCGCCTTAGATCGCGTAGATTTTACGCTTTACCCTGGTGAAGTACACGTTCTTTTGGGTGAAAATGGAGCTGGCAAATCAACGCTTATGAAAATTCTTTCAGGCGCTTATACCAAAGACGAGGGAAGGATTTTTATTAGCAATCAAGAGGTCGAAATTGGTGATCCTAGAACCGCACAAGACCTTGGAATTGCGATAATTTACCAAGAGTTTAGTTTAATACCACATCTCACGGTAGCAGAAAACATTTTTATAGGAAGAGAACCTAGAAAAAAAAATGGACTCATTGATTGGGAAGTTATGAAAAAAAGCACCCAGGAAATTCTCAAAGAACTGGATGCTGATTTCGGTGCACTAACACTAGTAAAAGAGTTAAGTGTTGCTAACCAACAATTAACGGAAATTGCTAAAGCAATATCTACAAATGCGCAAATCATTATTATGGATGAACCTACAGCCACATTAACTCCCCACGAGATAGATAAACTGTTTTCAATTATTAGAAGGCTACAAGATCTTAATAAGAGCATTATATTTATATCACACCACTTAGAAGAAGCGAAAGAAATTGGGGATAGAGCGACAATTTTAAGGGATGGCAAGCGTGTCGCAACTGTCAACGTAAATGAATCAACGATAGATGATTTTATTAAGATGATGGTTGGACGAACTTTAGATGAGCAATTTCCTAAAATTTACATAGACCATGGTGGGGAATATTTACGAGTTGAAGGCTTGTCGCGAGATGGATTCCTTGAAGATATTTCCTTTTCTCTATATGAGGGCGAGGTTTTAGGTGTCGCTGGCTTAGTGGGAGCTGGTAGAACGGAAATGTGTAGATGCATATTTGGTGCTGATCCTAAAACAAGAGGTCGAATTTATGTTCTAGGAGAAGAAGTCATTATTAATACTCCAAAAGACGCTATTAAAGCTGGCATAGGCTTTTTGACAGAAAACAGAAAAGAGGAAGGGCTAGTCCTATATATGAACATCCGGGAAAACATTACACTTCCAATTCTAAATTCATTAGCTAAATCACCCCTTAAAATAATCGACAAAAACAAACAAATAGAAATCTCCAATGAATATTTCAATCGGTTGAATATTAAAGCGCCTTCTCTGGAAAGACCAGTCAACGAACTTTCTGGAGGCAATCAGCAAAAAGTCGTTTTAGCAAAATGGTTGGCAACCAATTCAAAAATACTAATATTCGATGAGCCAACAAGAGGGATTGATGTTGGAGCTAAAGTAGAGATTTACGAATTAATGAATGAATTAATAAAACAAGGGGTTGCTATTTTAATGGTTTCGTCAGAAATGCCAGAAATAATAGGCATGAGCGATAGGATAATGGTCATGTGTAACGGTAGGATTACAGGCTTGATTGACGATAGATCGTGTTTTGACCAAGAACTAATTATGCGTTATGCAACCGCATATCGCAAAAAAGAAGTAGCATAAATATTCTACTAATAAAATATCCATTAAGTTAAGTGAGGTGTTGTCTGTGAGAAAACTGCGTGTAGGAATAATAGGTCTAGGAAGAATTGGAAGGATGCATGCCCGTAATATCAAAAGTATTATACAAGCCGATCTAGCAGCAATCTCTGACATATCGGAGGAAGCTGTTAATTCTGTAGCTGAGGAATTGCAGATTAATCAAAAGTATTATGACTATCGAGAAATGTTAAATGATCCCTCTATTGAAGCGGTGGTAATATGCTCTAGCACGAATACTCACGCACAAATCATTAAGGAAGCAGCATCTGCTAAGAAACATATATTTTGCGAAAAACCAATAGCATTAACAATAGAAGAAGTAAATGACGCTCTGAATTCTATAAACATATCGGGCATTAAGTTTTTTCTCGGTTTCAACAGGCGGTTCGACCCAACATTTAGCAAAATGAAGGAAGAGATTAAATCTGGGAAAATAGGAACTCCACATTTAGCTATAATCACAAGTAGGGATCCCGCTCCTCCTTCTTTAGATTATGTTAAAAGCTCTGGGGGGCTTTTTCTTGACATGACTATACATGATTTCGATATGGCAAGATTTATGTTAAATGATGAGCCTTATGAGATTTATGTTTCAGCTTCATCTTTAGTAGATCCTGCCATTGGAAAAGCTGGTGATGTTGATACAGCAGCCATTGTGATAACTATGAAATCTGGCGCAAGAGTGATAATTAACAATAGCCGTAAAGCTGTTTATGGATATGATCAACGCGTTGAAATTTTTGGCTCAGAGGGGATGATAATGAACCAAAATATGCCTAAAGATTTTGCATTTTTATCTAATCCATATGAAACACAGCTATCTAACCCTGTATATTTCTTTATAGAAAGATATAAAGAAGCTTATATACATGAAATCGAAACTTTCATATCTTGTGTCATGCAAGATGAAATCCCTCCGGTTGGAGGTGAAGATGGAAAAATATCGTTATTAATGGGATATGCTGCCCAAAAATCATTAACTGAAAACAGACCTGTTAAATTTTCTGAGGTAATTTAGTATCATATTTACATAATATATTTACAATAGAACGCGGAATATAAATGTTCATAATTATCTTAAGTTTACATCGAAGCTTGACATAACTATTAATAATCTATTTTTCTACAGCTTTAATATATGGTTTATATACCTTTAGAAAATATCCTTGGCGCTTTACATTTTACAGTTGTCATAAAATTAATAAATTATAAAAAGGGCCTTGTCAAAAGTAATATGCCGTAGTATGATATAGTTGTTTCGCATGATGAAAGTCTATTTCATATATAAACTATAATTAAGGGGGTAATCAAAAATGAAGGCTGTGAGGTTATATGCTGATTGGACACCAAAACCGGAATTTAAGTTAGGACCAAAAGACATTGAAGGTCGCCAAACATACCTTGGAAGTCAAGTTTGGAAAAACCCGCGCATCGTCATAGAAGATGTTGACGTTCCCAAACCCGGCCCTGGTGAAATTTTGATCGAGGTCAAAGCTTGTGGCATTTGCGGCAGTGACGTGCATATGGCGCAGCCTGACGATGATGGCTATATTATTTACCCAGGCTTAACGGGCTTCCCTTGTACATTAGGCCATGAATTTTCAGGCGTAGTAGTTGACGCTGGACCCGGAGCTTTTGACAAAAACACATTAAAACCCTTTAAAGGTGGCGAAGTCGTTTGTGTTGAGGAAATGATATGGTGTGGCCAATGTAAACCTTGTGCGGATGGATGGCCTAATCACTGCGAAAAGTTGGACGAGCTTGGGTTTAATGTAGACGGAGCTTTTGCTAAGTATGTTGTCGTTCCAGCTAAGCTTGCCTGGAGCTTAGATCCTATCAAGGAGCATTATTCAGAGGATAAGCTGTTTCTCCTAGGCTCGTTAGTTGAACCTACAAGTGTTGCGTATAATGCTGTTATTGAGCGTGGAGGCGGTATAAGGCCTGGGGATAACGTTGTAATTATGGGTGGCGGACCAATCGGCTTAGCTGGTTGCGCCATACTCAAAAGAGCTGGTGCTGCTAAAGTAATACTTTCCGAGCCAATGAAAGAACGAGGTGAATTAGGGAAAAAATTGGGAGCAGATCATGTTATAGATCCCACAAAAGAGAACTTCGCTGATGCAGTCTTAGACTTAACCAACGGTGAAGGTGCAGCTTTATACTTAGAAGCAACTGGGATTCCGCATATCATATTCCCTCAAATTGAAGAGGCAATTTGGAAAGGCAGGACCTTAAATTCTACTGTCGTAATAGTGGCTAGGTCTCCCGAAAAAACTCCCGTAACTGGTGAAGTTTTTCAGGTAAGGCGGGCAAGAATCGTTGGTGCTCAGGGTCACTCAGGACATGGTACATTTCCACGTGTGATTTCTTTAATGGCTTCTGGTATGGATATGACTAATATTATTACAAGAAAAATTAAACTGGAAGAAGTGCCTAAGTATATCGAAAACTTGCGCACCGATAAATCTGACTGCAAAGTAACATGTATTATGGATTAAGGTAAAGCGTTAAAATAAAAGGGAGGATAAAAAATGACCAGTGGGTTTTTTACAACTCAACATCCTTTAATAGTTTTTGAGGATAACTCTGTTGGAAGGCTAAAAAAGAAAATTTGGGAAGCAAATGAACGTGAAATTGATAATATTTTAAAAGAATACGACATACCGTCACCGCCAGAAGTTGGAAAAGCAGGATCGTATATACAAACAACACCCCGAGCCATTGCAATAGAAAAAAGGCGCAAAAACGATATCGTTTTTGTTCCAATTGGATGTACGGAGAATCACGGACTTCACGCAAATAGCGGATTAGATACTTTTATGGTGACACAAATCCTTGAAGGGATACGGAGGTATACTGCCAAGAAGGGACACGAGGTAAATCTTGCGCTTCCTCCGCTTAACTACGGGGGACACCCTTATCATCACGTTGGAATGCCTGGAACCATCATAATGCCTAAGGAAGTAGTAGAAGAAACACTTATATACGTAATGTTGGGGCTATGGAATGATGGGTATAGGAAAATTATACTTATCAATAATCACGGTCATTTATGGATGCTCGAATCAGCTGTCCAAGAGTTCTGCAAACGCTTTCAATTACCAGGTATTTTTATGGTTATCGATTGGCATCGTGCTGTTCGAGAATTTTTCTTCCCTGTTGATAGAGAAGATAGTCTTGAAACCCATTTTGTGCATGCTGATGAGTCTGAAACATCTGTGGCCCAACTTTTGTTCCCAGATATGATCGACATGAAATATGTACAGGATGCCGAGGGTGAATCGTTCCTGCCAGATGGTCATTTTGATAAATCAGTTGATCCTTTCCACAGACCTATGGCATGGTCTCAAGGCGAAGGTCACATGGCAATTGAGAGGGCAGCTACCCCTGAGGGTGTTGTTGGCCATCCAAGTAAAGCAAATCCCAAAAAAGCCAAAAGACCTATAGCTGCAATATTAAGCTACCTCACCTTATTACACGATCACATTAGAGAGGCATTTCCGCCAGGCGTGCTTCCACCTGTAGAAAAGGTGACATTAAGAGACCCAAAAGAGCTCGAACCGTTCTTGAAAGAACCATTCAGTCCTGGGTGGAAATCCGTTTATGAACTACCAATAATAGGTCCATTTACAAAACTATAGCTCCACTAAACCAATCGAAATACAAATAGCTATTCGTATTTCGATTGGTTTTTTCTTTAAATATTTAGAACGCGTCGTTTCAAACAGAAGGGAGGATAAGATAAAAAATGTCTAATTTCCTTAGAAGGTTCGGCGCATTAATAGGGCTCATATGCCTATGTATAGTGCTATCTATTATTTCCGAACACTTTTTAACATTTAATAATGTAATGAATATTCTTAAGCAATCGTCTATTAATGCACTGCTTGCTTTAGGCGTTCTTCTTCCAATTCTTACTGGAGGAATTGATTTGTCAGTTGGTTCGATCCAAGCATTCTCCATGTGTGTTATGGCTTTTTTTGCTGTTAAGATGGGTGTCAATCCTGTGATTGCAGTTATTATGGGAATATTTGCTGGAACTGCATTGGGATATTGCAACGGGCTTTTGTTAACAAAACTTAAATTACCGCACCCATTTATCTCAACATTAGGAATGATGAATATCGCTAGAGGATTAAGCTTAATAATCACTGCTGGATTTCCCATATCTGGTTTACCGTTACTTATCAGGTTCTTTGGTACAGGAGAAATGATGCGAATTCCAGTCCCTGCAATTTTAGTCTTAATAGTCTATCTAATATACTACGTTATTTTGAATCACACTCCCTTTGGCAGGTATGTTTATGCTATAGGAAGCAACAGAGAAGCTGTCAGACTCTCCGGAGTTAATGTTGATAGAGTCTTGAATATTGTCTTTGCAAGTGCCGGGTTCCTTGCATCTTTAAGCGCCCTTGTGCTTGCGGGAAGGGTAAACTCAGCCTATCCGCTTGCTGGATTAGGAGCCGAACTCGATGCTATAGCAGGAGCTGTTATTGGAGGCGCTTCCCTTTTTGGTGGAGAAGGTACAGTAGGTGGCACCATTATCGGTGTGTTAATTATGGGTGTTTTAAGGAATGGACTTAATCTTCTCAATGTATCAGCCTACTGGCAAACGGTAATTATAGGTGCAGTTGTAATACTTGCTGTGTGGGTTGACGTCTTAAGAAAACAAGCAGAATATAAATCATCTATTGCACGATAACATTAGTAATTTATTATATCAATCTGGAGGTTAGCGTTAAAAATGAAAAATTTAAACCGCAATATGTTGTATATCCTTAGCGAAAGCGGTTATTCAAAATATCTATTATTACCTAAAACCAATACTCTAGACCTACCTATAAAGGTCATGCAATTCGGAGAAGGAAACTTTCTTAGAGCCTTTGTCGACTCGCTCATACAAATGGCAAATGACAAAGACATATTTAAGGGTAAAGTTATCGTTATTCAACCTATACCCGAAGGCAGAGCCGATGCAATTAACGCTTCGGACGGTATTTTCACCCATATAGCCCGAGGTATTCATCAAGGACAACCTAAAGAAGAGATCAGAATCGTAGGAAGCATCGATAAGGCGCTCAAAGCATACGGGCAATGGGACGAAGTGCTTGAAGAGGCAAAAGATCCAAACATCAAAATAGTCGTCTCTAACACGACCGAAGCTGGAATTGCCATATCGCCTGACGATCGTTTCGACGACAACCCTCCCCACTCCTTCCCAGCCAAAGTAACCAGACTTCTTTACGAACGCTATAAGACATTGGGCAAAGATGATGGCAAGTTAATATTCATTCCCTGCGAGCTCATTGACCGTAATGGTGATGTATTAAAAGAATGTGTTATAAAATTATGCCATAAATTCGACCTAGAAAAAGAATTTATCGACTGGGTGGACAAAGAGTGCACATTTTGCTGCTCCTTAGTCGATCGAATTGTAACGGGATATCCGCAGGATGAAATCGAAGAGCTGACAAAGAGGTTGGGATATGTCGACAACAACCTCGTGGTTTCGGAGTTGTTTCACCTATGGGTAATAGAAGGACCAAGCTTTGTAAAAGACATATTCCCCCTACATGAGGCAGGCCTCAACGTGATCTTCACAGAGGACATAACACCTTATCGAACCAGAAAGGTTCGCATCCTAAACGGAGGACACACATCCACTGTCACTTTAGCTTATGCTGCAGGTTTAAACTATGTAAAAGAAATGGTCGAGCATCCAATTATCGGTGCATACTTAAAAGACCTCCTTTTTGAGGAGGTAGTTCCAACCGTTCCCGGCAATAAATCAGAAATATCTGCATTCGCACAAGAAGTGCTAGAAAGATTCAAAAATCCCTACATTAAGCACTCCTTGTTGGACATAACTTTAAATTCAACGAGTAAGCTGGCCGTTCGTGTAATACCAAGCCTCGTAGATTTTTATTCAATCACCGGAAAACTTCCGAACCGTTTGCTCTTGTCCGTCGCAGGCTATCTAAGGTTTTATAAGATCACCAGGACTGACGGTAAATATTTCTACGGTACTCGTGATAACGGCGAAGAATATCCCATTAGAGATGATAAGGAAATACTCGAATTCATGAAAAGCATTTGGGACGCTCCTGATGCCTCTTTTGGCATAAGACAATGCAGATCTATCGTAGAGAAGGCTCTCTCCCATCCAAAGCTTGAAGCCGAAGGCTTGTTAAAAGTGCCGGAAATGATCGATAAAATTTCACTTTATTTGCACGATCTCTTAAACAATGGTGCCGTAGAAAGTGTTAGGAGTGTAATAAATTCTTAGTTTTAAGGAGGATATAAATCAATATGTTCGACACAATTAATTATATCTGTTCCGCAAAAGTTATTGCAGTAATAAGAGCTAAATCTGCCAATGAAGGGTTAAGGTTATGCAAAGCCATTCATAATGGAGGAATTAAAACAATTGAAATCACTATGACTGTACCAAAAGCCATAAATACTATAGAAACCCTTCAAGAAGAGATGTCGGGTCAGGATGTATTAATCGGGGCCGGGACTGTGTGTGATTCAGAAACTGCTGTTGCTTGCATTAAAGCTGGAGCTAAGTTTATTGTATCTCCTTGTTTAGTTCCCGATGTTATTCATGCATGTCATAGATATAACGTGCTTGTTATGCCAGGTATCGGAACAGCTACAGAAGCATTTATGGCTACTCAGCTTGGAGCACAGTTATTAAAAGTGTTCCCGGGCGATGTGCTGGGTCCTCATTTTGTAAAATCGCTAAAAGGCCCCTTCCCCCATCTTAAGATGATACCCACAGGCGGTGTAACTTTGGAAAATATGGACCAATGGTTTAAGGCAGGAGTAGTTGCTGTAGGTATCGGTAGCTTCCTTACTAGGCCTGCTATAGAAAAAGGTGATTTCAACGTTGTAACATCCATAGCAAAAGAGGTGGTAGCTAAAGCTATGTGCTTATAATTTTCTATATTTATAAAAGGAGGAATATAAAATGCCAAAAACAATAATTACTTTCGGCGAGTTAATGCTTCGTCTATCGCCTCCGGACCACGAGGTGCTTCTCCAAAGCCCGATTTTGGAGGCCACCTTTGGAGGTGCCGAGGCCAATGTAGCTGTTTCTTTGGCAAATTACGGTGAAAATACGAGCTTCGTCACGGCACTGCCAAACAATCCGATAGGGAAAGCAGCTGTTATGAATTTACGTTCCTTTGGGATCGACACTTCGCACATAGTATTCAAAGGTGAAAGAGTGGGAATATATTACGCACAAAAGGGGTCATGTTTTAGGCCATCGCAAGTAATTTACGACCGTGCCCATTCCTCCTTTTCTGAAATCAAACCAGAGGATCTGGACTGGAACGTTATCTTCGAGGATGCCGATTGGTTTCATGTAACGGGAATTACACCTGCCGTCTCCGAAGGGGCTGCCCTGGCAACGTTAGAGGCAGTTAAAAAGGCAAAAGACATGGGAATTACTGTATCTTGCGACTTGAACTACAGAAAAAAGCTGTGGAAATGGGGCAAAAAGGCACCCGAGGTCATGAGAGAGTTGGCTAAATATCTCGACGTTATGATCGCCAACGAAGAGGATTGCCAGTTGGCGCTTGGAATAGATGCCCATATTGACGTAACCAAAGGCGCCTTAGACCCGGAAAGCTACAAGGGAATAATAAAAACGGTATTCGATTTATACCCTCAACTCAGTTACGTTGCCACAACATTGCGAGAAAGCGTAAGCGCAGACCACAACAATTGGTCTGCTATTTTAGCCAACAAAGACGCATTCATGGTAAGTCGCAAGTATCAAATAACGGATATCGTAGATAGAGTGGGCGGCGGAGATTCTTTCGGTGCAGGCCTAATTCATGGATTGAGACATTTTAAAGATCCCAAAGACGCTTTGGAATTTGCCGTAGCCGCTTCAGCTCTTAAACATACGATACCCGGTGACTTCAATAGGGTAAGCAAAGAAGATGTACTAAACCTGATGGGCGGAGACGTAAGCGGAAGGGTTCAAAGGTAAAAAAACGGGAGAGTCTCTCCCGTTTTTTTAAATTATAACGTAACTCCGTCTTTCCAGATGGCTATCTGTCTAAATCCGTTTTCTTCGCTTTTCGTCTTTTCTCCACTGGCTACGTCTATTATCTTTTGGATAAATTTGTCTAAAAGCTTCTCCATTGGCTCTCCTTCGAGCAAACTTCCTGCGTTAAAATCTATCCAGTTTCCTTTTCTGCGATAGAGATCGCTGTTGGTGGATACTTTTACGGTAGGCACAAATGTGCCGAAAGGCGTACCTCTGCCTGTCGAAAAAAGAACCATGTGACAACCGGCGGCTCCCAGAGCAGTTGAGGAAACCAAATCATTGCCAGGTCCTTCCAGAAGAGACAGCCCCTTTTTTCCAACCTGAGATCCGTAGGGCAAGACATCTACAACCGGTGCTCTGCCGCCCTTTTGAACACAACCAAGGGACTTTTCCTCTAAAGTCGTTATCCCGCCGGCCTTATTTCCTGGAGACGGGTTTTCATATACGGGCTGTCCGTGGGATATAAAATATTCCTTGAATCCATTGATAAGCTTGACGATTTTCTCAAATACTTCTTCGTTTTCGGCCCTTTCCATCAACAGCCTCTCAGCCCCGAACATCTCAGGCACTTCCGTCAGAACAGAACTACCTCCTGCGCATACAAGGAAATCCGAGAAAGCCCCAAGCAACGGATTGGCTGTTATCCCCGAAAATCCGTCAGAGCCTCCGCATTTAAGGCCAACCGACAGCGACGAAATGGGAACGTCTTCTCTCCTGTCAGAAGATGCATTTTCTGCCAGCTCGCATATTATTTTTGCTCCCGCTTCTATTTCGTCATCCACTTCCTGAGCAATAAGAAAACGAACTCTCTCCCTATCGAAATCGCCAAGATGCGCGACAAAAGAATCGAGTGTGTTATTTTCACATCCCAACCCTAAAACCAACACCCCGGCCGCATTTGGATGTTTTACTATTCCGGCAAGTATTTTTTGGGTCTTTTCCAGATCTCCTCCGAGTTGCGAGCAGCCAAAGGGGTGAGCCATGACGTTAAAACCGTCGATCGTGAACGGAAAAGATTTACCGTCGAGAATTGACTTGGCTTTTTTAAATACAAGATCTCCGATTTCGTTTATGCATCCCACTGTCGGCACTATCCAAATCTCGTTTCTTATGCCCACCAAACCGTTTTTACGCATAAATCCCTTAAATTTCCGCATTATCGAAGAATCGGGACAAGTCAGATAATTCTTTGGTTCGTAGGAATATTCCTCCAAGCCTTCCAGATTGGTTTTCATATTATGGGCATGGACATGCTCCCCTGCTCGAATCTCAACAATTGCCCTTCCAATGGGGAATCCGTACTTTACCACCTTTTCTCCGGATTTTATATCCTTTAAAGCGACCTTATGCCCTACGGGCACATCGCTTATCAACGTCAAAAACTGTCCGCCAATTGTTACGACATCGCCCGTTTTAAGTTCTTTTACAGCAACTGCAACGTTATCTTTGGGAGTTATTTGCAATATAGACATCGTATTCACCTTCTACCGCTACATTCCGGGCAGAGAATTTAGTGCCTCAGATATCTTGGCGGCAATTTCCTGAACCTTTCTTCCCGCTTCTAGCATCTTTTCTTCTTGGAACCTATAAGCCGGAGCGGAGACGCTTATGGCGCCCACGGGCCTGCCATTCTGCAATATGGCTGCTCCGACGCAACAAATACCCTCTTCGTTTTCCTGTAAATCCTTTGAAAAGCCTTCCTGCCTGATTTTAGACAATTCGGCCATTAGATTTTCACGATCAACTATAGTATTGGGCGTTTTTGAGACAAGCCGGGTTTTCCTTAAATAAGCGTCCAGCTCCTCTTTGCTCAAGGAAGCTAAAATCGCCTTCCCCGCTGCCGTGCAATATAAAGTCAGATGCGCACCAATTCTGGAGTGCATCCTCACGGGATGGGGAGTATCCAACTTCTCTATGTAATATGCTTCTTCCCCATCGAAGGATATCAAATGAACTGTCTCTCTGGTAAGATCCCAAAGCTCCACCAAGTAGGGTTTAGCTATCTCCAGCAAGACATTTTGTCCCTTGTAAGCGCTGGCCCAAAAAAGCACTGCGGGACCTATGGCATACTGCCCGTTACAGCGCACGACAAGCGAATGTTCTTCAAGGGTGTTAAGAATCCTAAAAACAGTAGTTTTGGGCAACGATATCTTGCCCACTATCTCCGACAGACTTGAAGGCTGCCCCAGCTCGGCAAGACAATTCATGACATCTACTGCTCTTTCTAAAACCCGTATGTTTGCTACACCAGGCATTTAAATTCCTCCATATGGAAAATTATTTCATTGTTTGTATATTATACCATATTTAAATTCTGCATAAAAACTCACCATCGCTTTTCGCTCTTTGCTGTCATTCTTTCTAAAACTTACCCGGAAACTAACAACAAACACGAAACATACGAATTGGTCTCCCATGGAAAAGATGCTTGGAAGCTTTTGCTATCCCTGTAATGGAAGACTCAGCTATCTCCCTCTTGTCATGTTAAGCCCCCCTTTTAGGGCAGTGGTTTGACCCTTCTGTTGGAATTGCCAAACAACATTACGGCATGGACTGCTTTTCCTAAATATGTATAATACATAACAAAGTATAGACCTTTTAAAAGGCTTTTCCCGGTGATTCATGACACTCCAAACGGGAAATGATCCGCCAGAAAGCTGGTAATTCTCGGTAGAACCTCAGGAGAAATAGCTGTTAAAATTAACTTTGTAAATCAATGAAACATGTTTTATAATAATTCAATATTTTTATTAAGCATATATTTTAATTTTATCAAACCAAAAAGGGAGTGTTTCTGATGGCGACCATGAACCGTAAAAAGGAGGCTCGAAGATTAAGCTGGGGCATACTTATTATTGTTATCCCAATCTTAATATTAATATTTTGTGGACTAGCATTCTCCACTATTACATTATTTCAAAAAGCTCTAACTAGATCAATGAGCGAAAAACTAGTTGAACAGGTGAAGGTGGAGGCAGCTAAGATGAATATCTTTCTTTCAGAAGGCAAAGCAGCATCCTACCTTGCTTATGACATTGAAGCTCTAGACAATTACGACGTAGATCTGATCGGACCTATAATTAAAAAGTACCTTGAGAAACACAATGAAGTTATCAGTGGCGGATACTGGCTTGAACCTTACGTTTATAAGTCTGATTTAAAGTATTATGGCCCTTTTTACTATAAGGATGGCAAGGAAATAATATTGTCATGGGAATACAACACGGACGCAGTCAATTATTTGAATGAAGATTGGTACAAATTGGGATTTACTGGTGATGACAGCCTTAAATGGTCCGAGCCTTACATTGATCCTGTAACAAAGGTTTTAATGATAACCTCGGTAGCGCCAATCGTAAAAGACGGTAAACGCATTGGTGTTACGACCATGGACGTCAGCCTTGCAAATTTAGATCAATATATAAGCGGAATTAAATTTGGTCGAAATGGCCTGGCTTTCCTGATAACAAGTACGGGATATTATATGAGCTTTCCGGATAAGGATAGAAACCTCAAAGTCAGGATAACGGAGGAAAAAGAAGGCCTATTCACAGAAATAGGCAAAGCAATATCCGAAGGAGCCTCTGATGGCATATACTTTGGCAATGCTATGAACGACACTTATGTGGCTACCATTCAACCTGTGGGCGACACTGGTATAAAGATGGTAGCTATGATGCCAAGATCTGAATTTTACGATACTCGTGATGTCGTATTGAAGGTTGTTGTAATCTCCGTAATAATCGCCATTATGGCTCTGTCTCTGTTGATTTGGCACGTAATTAATATCAGGGTAAATCGCCCTCTATCCAGCTTGCTTGCGTATGCCGACAAAATCTCTGCAGGTGATCTTACTGTATCGCTGGACATAAACAGAAAGGATGAGATTGGGGAGATATTCGAAGCATTCAGAAAGGTTCAAGTTTCAATGAAAGATATAGTCAAAAGCATAATGCCTATCAGCAGTAAGCTAACAGACAATGCATCTGCCCTTTTAAAAGTAAGCCAAAGCACTACAGATGTCATGCGAAGGATTCGGGATAATATGAACAATTTAAACAACATAGCTGAATCAAATGCTTCCGTAGTGGAAGAAACAAATGCCGGCATTGAGGAGATAAGCTCTGCTGCTCAAACATCAGCGCGCGAGTCCACTAAAGGTGTCGATGCAGCTTCCAATGTATTTGAAACCGCCAAGATCACCGCTTCGGTCATGGACGAATCAGTAAAAGAACTGCGAACTGTGGGACAGTTTTCTCAACAAAGTATGCACAACGTTCAAGATTTGGCGGAAACGGTATCCAAGATATCCGAGTTCGTGAACGTTATTTCCAATATAGCCGCACAAACTAATTTACTGGCATTAAATGCCGCCATAGAAGCTGCAAGAGCCGGTGAAGCAGGTCGCGGTTTTGCTGTCGTAGCTGAAGAAGTTCGCAAGCTTGCCGAAAAATCCGGAGAGGCAGCTGATGAAATTTCTTCGACCATGGATGGGCTTTTGGGGAAATCCCAGGAGACGGTAGCGTCAGCACAGGAGTCCACAAGAAAGCTCGACGCAATCATTGGCAAAATTGTTAATACAAAGAATAAAATTGATGAGTTTTTGCAGGAAATCTCAAAAATCACTGACGTCATACAAAGCATCGCAGCTGCTTCAGAAGAACAATCGGCATCTATACAGGAAATCGCCTCTGGCATGGATCAGTTGGCAAGCCATACATCGGAAACTGCACATATGGCTTCCGATGTTTACAACACCTTATCAATATCGGAAAAAGAAGTGGAGCAAATAAAGTCACAAGCCGAAAACCTGCAAGAGTTCGTTGCAAAGCTTGGGGAAATAGCATCCCGATTTAAAATTGATTCAGCGGAGTTAAATATTCATAAGTCCACTACCATTTCTGAGCACAGTTAAAACAAAGGCCGCCCAAACGACATTGGGCGGCCTTTGTTTTAATACATAATAGTGGACTTCCTCCGTTTTAGCGGACACCAACCAACTTAAGAGTCACTTTTACAGGATTTTCATATGTTTTCTCAAATCCCTCTCAAGTTTGTAGCCAGGAGTCGAATGCTGTCTAGTGCTATTGCAGAAGTCCTCAATATATTCAAATGTATTGATCATGGCTTCAGCCCTGATTTTAAACCTGCGACGATATATAGGTAAACCTTAAGGGTCATATTGTAGATTTTAATAATTTGTGATACTTTATTGTCCTAAAAAACAATTTTGAAAGGAGATGACAGGAATGGCTAGCGAATCACAGCAGAAAAAGTTTTCTTTTTTAGAATGGTTTATGAATTTTGATTTCTACAGAAAATTTTTGTTACCTGGCTTTGTTTTGCAATCAGTGGTAATAGCAGGTGGCTACGGTACTGGAAGGGAAATAGTAGAGTACTTTATGCAATATGGCCCAAAGAATGGTCTTTTAGGTATGTTTTTTGTTACCACTATTTTGTGGGCTGCGGTATGTGCTGCTAGCTTTGAGTTTGCCAGATTATTCCGCACATACGACTATAGGAGCTTTTTCAAACATTTGATTGGAGGGGCATGGCCTCTTTATGAAATATGTTACATTATATTGCTCTTTATAGTCCTCGGCGTTTGCGGCGCTGCCTCGGGAAGCATTTTAAAAGAGACGTTCAACTTGCCCCCATTGGCTGGAGCGGGTGTATTTTTACTGTTAATCGCCCTTCTAACATATTTTGGCAGTCGTGTCATTGCAGCTGCTCTATCGTGGTGGTCCTTTTTTCTCTATATTGTATATATTGTTTTTTTAGTACTTGGTTTTATGAAATTTAGCGGTAATATCACGGAAAGTCTTTCATCTGGAGTGAATAAACCCGGCTGGGTCATGGGCGGCTTTCAATATGCTTTTTACAATTTAGGATGTTTACCAGCAATACTTTTTGTCACGCGCTTTATTGAGACTAGAAAAGAGGCCATCATTTCAGGCATATTTGCTGGGCTATTAACGATTTTGCCAGGATTTTTTCTATATATTGTTTTACTTGGGGCATATCCAGACGTTCTAACGATTGAAGTCCCAACATATTTTGCTCTACAAAGAATAGGATTAACGTCGCTTCTTATTACTTATATGATAGTCCTTTTTGGAACTATGATAGAGACAGGCACGGGTTTTATTCATGCAGTGAACGAACGAATCAATTCTTATATGCTGGATAAAAAAGGTAGGGAAATTTCACGAACTCAGAGGGGGGCTATAGGCTTTGTAATGGCGCTTCTGGGTTTGTTAATTTCATCCTTTGGACTTATACCGCTAATAGCAAGGGGTTATGGAACTATATCATGGGGATTTTTCATTCTTCATGGAGTTGCTCTATTTACAATAGGTATTTACAAGATCGTAAAAGCCAAAGGGAAACGAGTTCATGAATCTATAAAATATTAAATGAAAATGTTTAATATATCTTAAAAACTTTGTTATACCATAATTCAAAATTGAATATGATTCATAAGTGGATTTTCGTGTTATCTTTAAAACTAGCGTTTTATCTACTTAGTGTAACGATCTATAATGATCTACATTTGCTATCTCTATTAGAGGCTTGTTTGTCATTGATATATTTTTAATATGTTAGGGGGGGGAATAAAGATTATGTGGGAAACACTGAAGAGATACACACACAAAAAGCTGGAAAGAAACCTAGAAATTGTAGATGAAGAAACTAAATACATTCCTAAAGCTTGTGCGTTAAAGTACTATCCACTCGTTATAAAAGAAGCAAATGGATCTATCGTAAAGGACGCAGACGACAACGAATATATAGATTTTTTATCCAGCGCTGCAGTATATAACATAGGACACAAACACCCTAAAGTCGTTAAGGCTGCTAAAGCGCAAATCGACAATGTGATAAATTACACCATGGCTTATTTTTATGAAACTCAACCAATCGAACTTGCCAAAAAAATTACTGCCATTACGCCAGGTAAGTTTCCAAAAAAGGTTACCTTCGGATTTTCAGGATCGGATGGTGTTGACTCAGCAATCAAAGCTTCGCGTGCCTTTACTGGAAGACAAACAATTATGGCATTTGAACATTCCTACCACGGAATGACTTACGGTGCTCTGTCTGCAACGGGTATTGTGGATCCAAAAGCTAAAAGTATTTTGGGAGTAATGGATGTCAAGTTCGTAGAGTTCCCAGACCCTTACAGAAACTCTTTTGAAATTGACGGGTATGAACATCCCGAAAAACTGAGCAATAAAGCCCTAAATGCCATCGATGCAGCAATAACTAACTTAAAGGAAAAACCAGCATGTATAATAATAGAACCCGTGCAGGGAGATGCAGGCGCTGTCATCCCTCCAAAAATGTTTCTTAAAGGCCTTAGGGAACTTGCAGATAACTATAACATCCTTCTAGTTGATGAAGAAGTTCAGACGGGAATGGGAAGAACAGGCGAGCTGTGGGCTATTGAACACTTTGGAGTTGAACCAGATTTGCTTGTCACCGCCAAAGCCTTGGGCGGAGGTTTTCCTATTTCAGCCACTGTAGGAAGGGCCGAAATTATGGATAGCGTTCCTCAACCACTATTCGTCTTTACCCATATAGGCCATGCGGTAAACGCTTCTGCTGCCATAGCTGCCATTGAGGTGGTCCAAGAAGAAAAACTATCAGAGCGTGCTACTCAAATTGGAAAACATACGATCAAGAAATTTCAAGAAATGTGTAGCAAATATCCAATAATTGGTGACGTGAGAGGTTTGGGTCTTCTAATTGGAATCGATATCGTTAAACCAGGCACTAAAGAACCAGATAAGAATACTGCGCAGAAAATTTGTTGGCGTGCTTGGGAACATGGGTTAATTCTGATAACATTTGGCAAACACGGGAATGTATTGCGTATAGCGCCACCTCTAAATATATCCAATGAGCAACTTGATGCAGGGATAACTATAATCGAAGAATCAATTCAAGATGTACTAGCGGGAAAGGTTTCTGACGATGTGTTAAAATTCTTGAGAGGATGGTAAATTTCCTGAAATATATATTGGTAAAGGGGAGAACTTTCTCCCCTTTACCAATATATATTTCTTACTGACGCGGAATACCAGATTCCTCATATATTCGATTCATTAAATCTGTCCCAACGATACCCTCCATCTTTGGCCAAACAACTTTCCTGATATGGTTAGCTATTTGATTTAGTTGTTCATCTGATAACATGACGATGGTCCATCCATATTCATCTTTCAGTTTTTGGCGATATTCTTCGTCTACTAGTTCAGCCTTGTCCCATTGAATTTTAGCTTCTTCCTGAGCAGCTTGGGTCAATATTTGCTGATCCTCTGGAGAAAGCTTGTCCCACAAATCCTTATTGATAACAAACCACCACGTCTCGATGTAATCATTGTATTGGATCCAAACCTTTTGAACATCCCTAAATTGCCATGCTTGGAAAGGAGGCCCTCCCATCTGGCCATCGGCAATCCCCATCTGTAGGGAGGTGTAAACTTCAGCATATGGTATAGGAGTGGGAATATAACCCAATGCTTCATAAGTCCATTCGCAAGGTTTGATGGGCATTACGCGCACCTTAACTCCCTTTTGCACTGTAGGATCGTCGTATTTATCTGGAAGTTTGCTCAACGAAAGTCCTGACATACCTACAGGAAGAACATCAAGGGCCTTTATATTATGTTTTTCCCACAAAGTTTGATTGACCCTGAAAGTCCAGCCTTCAGGTCCGTACACTTTCTTTGCTTCTTCAAATGTAGTAAACAAGTATGGGAAATAGTAAGCTAAATTTAGCTGTGGATCAAAATTAGCATTAGCTTGTTGCAATCCCAATTCAATTGTACCGCGCATAATCATTTCGAACACTTCAGTCCAATCACCCAGAACACCGCCAGAATAAACATCAATCTTTATGCGGCCATTTGAACGTTCGAAAACTTTGCGGGCAAATTCCTTGGCACGGATATCGTAATCGCTGCCTTCTGGATGAATCTGAGACATTCGCCAATGATATTGAGGTTCGGCTGCAAAGGAAGGTGTCCCTACAAAAAGAAAACTCATTAAAACAAAAACGCCTACGAATAATACGATAACAGATTTTCTTACACCCATATTATCTCCTCCTTTTTATACCTATACCTACTCTCACACTAATACCGCAGAAAACTTAAAACATTATCATATAAATATGTTATATTATATTTTTCCAGTCACCCCCCTATCAAACATATACCTATTATTAATAGAATGATATATTATTTTACCCCCATAATCAATCGGGGTAAAAACATGGAAAACCATGGTACATAAGTTGTTAGAATTATAATAGGTAAGTTACCCAAAATCATAAAAACAAGGGCCGTTGGTATATACTCATTAAACTGCACCTTTCCAATGCGCCCCCCTAAGTAAAGAATAGGTGCGGTTGGAGGGGTAACGTTTCCCAATCCAAGATTTGTTCCTAATATTGCCGCAAAATGCACAGGATGCACCCCAATCCTCATCATCAGGGGTAAAAGCAAAGGCGCAACTAACATAGTCCCGCTCAAATCATCCATGAGCATGCCTATTATTATTAGGAATACGTTTACCATCAACAGAATGACAATTTTGTTGTCCGATATAGAAAGAAGGAAATCCGCTATTATCATGGGAACCCGCTGCATAGTATAAAGTCGACCCAAAATAGTAACGAAAAAAAGCATTAATATTATAACACCACTTGTCGTTGCTGCTGAGGTTAATGAATCGAAAAATGATTTTATATTAAGTTCTTTATAAACAAAAAAACCAATAATTATGGAATAAGTAACCGCTACAGCAGCTGCTTCTGTGGGTGTTGTTGCTCCACCATAAATGGCTCCAAGTATTATGACGGGCATAAGCAAACTCCAAATACTCCTTTTAGTGGCTCTAGCAACTATTTTGACTTTCTCAAAACCTGGAGCGGGAGGTTCAACAGCTACAGTGGGGAAATTTCGTTTAACCATATAGAAATTGATTAAAGAGTAAATCGTCGCCATGGCGATGCCTGGAAGTATGGTTGCCAGAAAACATGCAGTAACTGATGTCTGCGTTACCCATCCATATAGAATCATTGGAACACTGGGGGGAATTAATTGGCCTAATATGGCAGAACAACTGACCATAGCAGTGGAATAATACCTAGGATATCCTCTTTCCTCTAATTTTGGGATCATAATAGTTCCAATTGCGGCAACAGCCGAAGAAGCAGTTCCCGATATCGCCCCAAAAATAGCGCACGCCCAAATCGTTGCAGCTCCTAGTCCGCCCTTCATACGACCTAAAACGGAATCAGCAAAACTAGTCAATCTTTCGGCAATACCGCTTGAACTCATCAGCATACCCGCAATAATAAAAAAGGGAATTGAAAGAAGTGTTAGAGAATTAAGGGCTCTAAATCCAACCGTCATGAGAAATGAAAAATCAGGAAAGGCAACTATCCCCATATAAAGAGCTGCTGCCATAAAGCAGAAAGGTACCGGGATGCCAACAACGATGGTTACAATTAAAATGATAATATCAATTATGATGTGCATTATCCTTTATCCTCCTCTGCATGAAGGGATTCAACCAGATCTGTCTTTTCAATCTCGACCATTGATATTTGAACAGGCCTTTTACCCAGTGCTTGGAGGAAATAATCAATAAACTCTATAAATGTATATAATAACATTAGCATTGCCGCAATGAACAAGGCTACTTGGGAATAGATCATCGGTATCCCCAAAGAAGGTGACCGTTCAAAGGTTTTCAGCGACCAAAGAAAGTAATTCCATGTCCAATTAGTCATTATTGCTATCATGACAAGTGTGAATAAAGTAACCCCAGATTTTATGAACACCAACTTTCTTGGGGATTTTACTAAAACATTAAGCAAATCCGCCTTAATATGACTTCGTTCTCTTGAGCCATTGGCTGCACCTATAAAATACATCCAAAATCCCAACAGTGTTGCCATCTCCTCTACGCCCATTATTGGATGTTTAAAGACATACCTAAGTACGACTTGAGTCATAACCAAGATGACGATCACCATAGAGGTAATAACCATAATGGTTCTTTCAATTCGTGAGAGAAAATTCCATATTATCAATCCCAAAACTTTCACTCCTTCCTTATATTAACTTATTAATATAAATATACTACCATTATTTATAATGAACTATAATGAACATTATATGGTATTACTACCTATAGGGGATTATATTTGCTAAATATTTGTGAAATTATAACTTACCCTTGCCGCTCTTGTACAGTATGGGTTTGATGGTTTATCACTATTCATTATCGAACCTGAGAATGAAGGCTTTATCGGCTTCAGTATAAACGGAAAAAGCGTATTACAAGTCAGACCCGGACGCAAGGTGGACGGTAAAACGCGGCAAGTCCTACTTGGGTACAGGGTACACGTAAACGCAGACGAAAGATGAATTGTAAGACGTCTTGGAATGACGCCTTCAAACGTTCATGATTCGAATAAGCTCCTGAGCCATATAGACGAGAAAGAGACAAAAGCTATATACAAGATAAACCTTACGATAACAGCCAGGACATAAGAGATTGGTGTAAGTAAAACGATATAAAATGCTTCATCCTCCGTAGGGAAAAACACACTCTTGACTGAAGCCGGATCCCAAGGAAATAAGATATTGTCCAAGAAACGTTTCCCCCTTGAGCAGGTATAAAGAACTTAAAGAGGACATGGAACATCCTTAACGCCGTAAATGATTCTTCTTCAGGTAAGCTTAGTTATTTGCAAGGCGTTAGTACGTCTTTTTCAAGGTACTTGAAGCGAAAAACTGTTAAAAAGGACATATAAAAAGCCCGTAAAAACCGAACAAATAGGTCGAGAAAGGTTCAAAAAACCATGTCCTTTAACGTCGTAAAGGAGATGTTTAAGAGGAATAAGAAACTAAGAGGGTGTTTCGGAAGGTTCGTCAAAATTACTCTTACTTATTGGAAAATAAACGCCTTTGTATGTAAATTAACAGAAAAATTGGTAATACCCCACTGCAAATATGATTGCAATTATAACAGGCAAAACGTAGGTCATGTAGCCCCTTAAACCCTCGGGAAATTTGGGACCTATTCCGGTGTTGGCTTCCTTTATGAAGTTCTCCCAACCCCAACCGTATTTGGAAGTGCAGAAGAGCACGAAAATGAGAGAGCCGATGGGAAGGAGGTTGAAGCCCACGATAAAGTCCTCTAAATCTAGTATATTAGTACCTTTTCCCAGGATCTCCAAACCGCTCCATGGACCGAAACCCAAAACGCAGGGAAGGGAAGCTATGAACATGACAACTATGCCGATGTAAGAAGCTTTTTTCCGGCTCCACTTCCACTCATCCATAGCAAAAGCGATAAGATGCTCAAAAACGGCTATGACCGTGGTGAGGGAGGCAAAGGAGAGAAAGACGAAGAAAAGCGTACCCCACAGCCTTCCGCCCATCATGGAGTTAAATACGTTTGGAAGGGTCACGAAGATCAATCCTGGGCCAGCTCCGGCATCCACTCCGAAGGCAAAGCAGGCCGGGAATATGACCAATCCAGACATCAGGGCTGATAGCGCCCCAAAAAATATGACATATACAGATTCCCCCGTCAAAGCTCTCTTTTTACTCAGATAACTTCCAAAGATCGTCATACTTCCTATGCCTAAGCTCAAAGAAAAGAAGGCCTGGCTCATGGCTGCATAAACCGCTTCCCAACTTAGTTTGGAAAAATCAGGTTTAAGGTAAAAGGCCAAGCCCTTTTCAGCGCCGGGCAAAGTAACGGAAC
>NZ_FNPD01000016.1 GCF_900107215.1 Acetomicrobium thermoterrenum DSM 13490
AAGGCTGTAGCAAGCTACATTTTCACCTCTTGCGAGGCATATGGGGTTTTAGCACCCGTTTCCAGGCGTTATCCCCCTCCTTAGGACAGCTACTCACGTGTTACTCACCCGTCCGCCGCTCTACCTTGAGCTTGTCGTAAGACTCGCTCGAGGTATCGCACGACTTGCATGTGTTAAGCGCGCCGCCAGCGTTCGTCCTGAGCCAGGATCAAACTCTCCGTTCAATCCAAAGCTTTATATGCTGCAAGCTGAAAACCAACTGACTTGCACCTTAATAGGTGCTCGCACAACTGATTTCAATTACTTTACTTTCAGGCTTTCTCGCTGCTGCCTATGAACTTGTCAAGGTGCTGATTGAATACCTCCGGCGTGTTACGAAATCATTGCAGCCCGAAGGTAAGTGTTATATTAGCTTCATCGATACCATTTGTCAATACCAACTATGAGTATCAGTTTCATAAATAAGATACATACTATATGATATGAATAACTTACTATAAACTATAATTTATATTAAACAAAAGGGACGACCACAACAAATAATCTATGTCATAGCTATTCCGAATCATCTACCTCCAATTCAAGTACTTCCTCTTCGTCACCAAGCACTATCCCGTCGGAATTCCCCCCACGTTCCTCCTCGCTGGCATCCTCTTCCTTTGCATACCTCGGAGGCGACAAATTCACCAGACCAGCCGTTTCAGCCAAAATGCTTTTAACTTCCTGAGCTATCTCTTCCATTAATTCCGGTTGTTCTTCCATCAGCTGAGCAACCTTTTCTTTGCCTTGGCCAAGTGTTTCTCCTTTATACGCCAGCCAAGAACCTCTTTTTTTGATCACATCCATATCTAACGCCATGTCCAAGATTGCCATTGCCTTCGGGATTCCTCTTCCGTATATCAATGAAGCATGAGCTACCCTGAAGGGCGGCGCTTGCTTATTTTTGACTACTTTGATCCAAAGTTCGTGTCCGATGATACTATCTCCCTTTGTGATCGACTTTCCCCTGCGCACTTCTATGCGAACGGAACTGTAAAATTTCAACGCTCTTCCTCCGGTCGTCGTCTCTTGGGGCCCGCCATATCCGGACATTCCAATTTGAGCTCTCAGTTGGTTTATAAAGACGACAACACACTTGCTCTTGGATATTGAAGCCGCAAGCCTCCTTAGAGCATAGGACATCAAACGCGCCTGCAATCCAACTTGGGTTTCTCCAATTTTGCCATCTATTTCCGCTTGAGGAGTGAGCGCCGCAACGGAATCCACTACTAAGATATCTACGGCTCCGCTCCGCACGAGGGAGTCTAAAATATACAGCGCCTGTTCTCCGCTATCTGGTTGGGAAATAAAGAGGCTTTTTGTGTCCACACCGACGGAAATGGCTAAAGAGGGATCAAGTGCATGTTCGGCGTCTATAAATGCCGCTACACCTCCCAGCTTTTGAGCTTCCGCTACGGGATGCAGGGCGAGCGTAGTCTTTCCGGATCCCTCAGGCCCAAATATCTCTATTATTCTGCCGCGGGGCAATCCCCCCGTACCAAGTGCGATATCCAAAGGCAATATGCCAGTTGGTATTACCTCCACAGACGAAACGCCTCCATCGCCTAAACGCATTATGGCTCCTTCCCCGAACTTGCTTTTAATATCAGAAATAGCCTGTTGAAGTATATCTTCTCTCGTTTTAGCGCTTTCTTTTTTTGCCATAATTTATAAGGCACCTCCCAGTTTGTAACGAACCAAAGGAGTGTAAATAGCTCCCCTGGGCGTTAGGTCGCTTTTCATAAAAGTAAAAATTTCTACAGGCCAAGATATGTCACGAACTTTCATGTTGGCCATAAAATCGATTAAAGTTGGCGTAACATCAGACGGTTTTTTGACTCTTGCTAAAGTTAAATGGGGAGAAAAGGGTTTTTCGTCTTTATGAACGCCCTTAAAGGAAGAACATACTTTCTCTACCATTAATTGCAGCTTAAATAAAGGAGACAAATCACCTGATATCCCTAACCATAAAACTCTGGGCCGCTTTAGACTTGGGAATCCGCCTATACTAGAAAGTTTTAAAGTGAAAGGATCAATCCTCGAAGTATCGAGCCTTTCTTTCAATTCTCGAGATATCATATTCACGGTGGGTTGTGATATATTGCCGCAAAACCTAAGCGTTAAATGAAGTGCTTCTCTGCTCACCCATTTAAGGTTAGGGGCTAGGGGTTTAAGTTTTTCCGTTATTTCTTCAATTTCGTCCTTTAAATAGTCGTCTAGCTCGATGCATAGAAAACACCTGATTTGACTATTTTGATCATTATCTTTTTTGGCCAAGCCTCTTTAACTCCCTCCAAATTGCCTCTAAGGCTATATTTTTGCTCCAAAGGCGTATAGTTTCCCTATCTCCGTTGAGATGCCTCGTAAAGGCCCTCTCGTCACCCCTTGCGGAAGAGACTGCGAAACATACTGTTCCGACGGGTTTATTAGGGCTTCCTCCCGATGGCCCAGCAATACCGGTAACAGAGACTGCATAGTCGGCTTTGAAAATTCTCATAGCACCGCTCGCCATGGAAAGCGCACATTCCTCGCTAACTGCTCCAAAACTATCCAATACTTTCTCAGGGACTCCCAAAATGATCTTCTTAGCTAAATTGCTGTAACATACAGCACTTCCCGCAAAAACCGAAGACGCTCCCGGAATTCTTGTAATGGATTCTCCTACCATACCACCCGTACAAGATTCGGCAAAAGCTAAGCTTGCGTTTAAATCTGACGCAAGTGCAATTATGGCTTCTTCTAAACAAGAAACATCGTCGGGAAGCACGTCATCCTCGAGAATTGTTTTAATTTCGCACAGAAGAGCGGACGTTAATTCCTCAGATCCCTTTATGGCCAAAGTCACTACATTGGGTTCCGGCAAAAACATAATATAGTTGGGAAACTTTTTAACTAGGTCGCCTAGAGCTTCCTTCAGTTCACTTTCAGGCCATCCTACGATCTTGCATAAAACAAGGCGTATGGAGGCACCCTTTTTCAGGCCACTCAGATATTGCTGCGCCATTGCCTTAAATTCCATCGGCACTCCTGGTAGGGCTAGAATTTCCGTTTTCCCGGCGTGGACCAAAAAACCTAGAGCAGATCCCACAGGGTTAAAAATAGCCTTTGAACCCAATGGAATGGATGCCTGCTTATCGCGACATCCTTCTAGATATTTTTTAGATTCCAACGAATGCCTGGCAATGATGCAATCGTAAGTTTCATCATCCCTCACCAGAGGAACCTCTAGAAACTTGGCTACAGCTGCTCTCGTCCTGTCATCGTGTGTGGGGCCAAGACCGCCTGAAATAACAATGAGGTCCACTTTACCAACCCAATAATTCAGTAAGTCTATAAGAATTTCCTCTTCATCTCTAATGACTTCTAATGCTCTTACATCATAATCTCTAAGGGCCAACTCCCTGGAGAGCCATGAAACATTGTCTTCCCTTTTAAGTCCTAAAACGAGCTCATCGCCAATAGCGACCAACAACGCCTTTTTTATAAACATACTTCCCTACCTCGCCAATATGTTTACAAAACCACCATCAAAATAAAGCCACTTAACGGCACATAATATAAGATTGGTCATTACGCCACCCAGAAAATCATCGGCCATTATACCCCATCCGCCAGGTGCCTTTTCGCTCCAGGAAATAGGAAATGGCTTGAATATATCAAGGACTCTGAAGAGAAAAAGGCCTGCTATTACATAACCGGTGGGGTGTCCATACAATGCTATCCAAGTACCTATGACCTCATCTATGACAACTTCCTTGGGGTCTTTCTCTTTTATTCTTTTGGAATATCTATCGGAGGCGATAACTCCAGCCAGCGCAATAACAATTATCAGCCACCAGGAAGGCCTTGCAATAACAAAAAGAGCTGCGGCTACGCATGATGCCAGAGTGCCCGGCATCGACGACACTCTACCTACTCCCCACAAAACAGCAGCTTCTTCAAAAAAATTACCCTTCATCGACAACTACCTCGGCTTCCATATCGTGCTCTGTAACTGCATTAATTCTCACATTTAGAAAGCCACCACAAGGTACATCCTTCACTCCCTTTATTGCAATAACGCCGTCAACCTCCGGAGCTTCTCTAAAGGATCTTCCCAATACACAATCCTCGTAGTTTCTTTCTTCTACGATGACCTTTAGCTTGCGACCTAAAAAACGTTCCTGTCGGCTCAATGATATATCTGCCTGCAGTTCCATCAATATGTCTAACCTTTTCCTTTTGACCTCGTCAGAAACCTGTTTCTTTATGCCAGCTGCCTTGGTGCCCTCTTCCGGCGAATACAAAAAGGCTCCAACTCTGTCTATCTCCATATCCTCGAGAAAGCGCAATACTTTTTTAAATTTAAAATTATCTTCTCCCGGAAAACCTACAATTATAGTAGTCCTCAGTGCAAAATCCGGATCTATTTTTCTTGCGTAGGAAAATATCCTTCGTAAATCCGATTCGGTCACATTTCTATTCATACACGAAAGGATCTCATCATCGACATGTTGGATTGGAATGTCAAGGTATCTTAGGACATTTTTATAGCTGGCGATGCGCTCTAGAAATTTTTCATTAACACGCATCGGATGAAGATATAAAGGCCTAATCCACATACCGTCGGGCACATGTTTTTCCAACAAATCAAGCAACTCAACTAAATGAGAGGAACCGTCCCAATCCATGCCATAGGCAGTCAAATCTTGTCCCACTAGGCAAATCTCCTTTGCTCCCTGCAAAACGAGATTTTCCGCTTCTTCTAAAATCTCATCAATAGGCCTGCTTCTCAGCTGACCCCTAATAGAGGGTATGGTGCAATAGCTGCAGCAATTATTGCATCCTTCCGTTATCTTTAGATACCTGCTCCACGTTGTCGTCTCCGGAATAAAACCCCGCAAACAAGGCGAAAAGCTCGTGTCATTTACGCCAAGACAGCTCAAAACATGTTCCCATTCTTCCGACCTTGCCCATATGTCTACCGTTGGGAACTCCCTTTTTAAGTCGTCGCCATACCGGTTCAAGAGACAGCCTAAAACGCCAATTTTTTTAACCTTTCCCAAACCTTTAAGCTCTTCCAGATGCAGGATGACATCGATACTCTCCTTAACTGCAGGCTCTATGAAGGCGCAGGTGTTCACGAGTATGACGTCGGCTGTCTCGAAATTTTCCGCAAACCCAAATCCCTTTGAAGTCATTGCCCCGGCAAGCTTTTCGCTATCTACCTGATTTTTTGCACACCCTAAACTTACGATGAAAACTTTTTCTTTCATTAATCCGCCTTCACAACCTTCCCGTCTGCCTGATAAAGGACTGTAACCACGGAACCTCTGGGCATCTCTGCCTTTGTTCCCATCCACGTTACATCCACTGCAGCCACGTTGCCAAAACGCACCTTGATAGGCTCGCCAGTTGTCTCAAAGGTCTTCGTCTCGTTTCGCTGAAGAGTTCCTTCGTATATTTTTTCGTCTCCCCTTGAAACTCGCACCCAACACCTTCCTCTGGAAGCCTTGATCTCCAATATCTTAGAGATTTCCTTTGCAGTTTCCTCTTTCTCTTTTTCTTGTGCTTTCATCGCTTCCCCGCCCTCGACGTGAGGTAAGGTGGCTTGTAAAGAAACATCTTCATCGTGTCTTTCAACAACAATGGATTGTTCTTGATTATCTTCAAAGCCGTTTATTACAGCTAGGATATCCTCCGGCGAGGCGTCTGGGCCAACTTCCGTCTCCACTGATACGACATTTCTAGGCTGTTTAATTATGTCTATAACATGCTCCCTGCGAAGATAAAGCAAACTCCCGCTTGCCCCCAAAAGCAAGATCAAGACAGCATATATCCACCACCTTGAGGTTGCCTTGAAGCCTTTGGGCGGGGGGGTATAAGTACCCAGAACAGATGATATTTCGACCTGCTCGTCCATTGGAAGAAACGAATCATATTGAGACCACAACTCCGAAAGTCCGAGGTAGCTCAAATACTCCTTAATAAAGAAACGGGCAAATATCCTTCCTGGCAATCGATCCATTTCTCCGCTTTCAATAGCTAACAGATGACTGCGGGGTATTTTGGTATCCTTGGCTACGTCGTCCAAAGATAACCCCCTTTCCTCTCGCGTGCGTCGAAGAATATCGCCTAATTCCGATAGATTTTTGCCCTTGAGATCTTTATCCTTCGCCACCTATTGGAACACCTCCATTATCTTATCCCGCATGGTTTTTAAAGCAAAGGCAGGATCGCTATGGCCAAATACGGCGTTCCCGGCTACAATCACATCACAACCGTAGCGCACTGCGGCTTGTACATTTTCCAGTCCTAATCCTCCATCCATCTCTATTAAAAAGTTAAAATTTTTAACTGCCCGTTCTCTGTAAAGCCATCCAGCCTTTTCCAAAACCTGCGGAATGAACTTTTGACCTCCAAACCCCGGATTTACTGACATAACCAAAACCATGTCCAGGAAAGGAAGGAGCGGAGCAACACACTCCACAGGTGTTCCGGGATTAAGGGCAATACCACATTTTACACCGCTGTCTCTTATGCGTTGTAAAACTCTATGAGAGTGAGGGGTTGCCTCTATCTGTATTGTCAGGTAGTCGACGCCTAGGGGAAGAAATAAATCTATAAAACACTCAGGCGGTTCGACCATAAGATGCACATCGATAGGAAGAGAAATGTTTTCATCACTTCTAAGTGCAGCCACCAAATTTGGCCCGTAGGCCAAATTTGGCACAAAATGACCATCCATCACATCAATATGTAACCAGTCGCACTGCCCTTTAATTTTTTCAATATCACCCGCTATATCGAGCGGGTTAGCCGACAAAAGAGATGGAGCTAAAATAACTTTTCTCAAAAATACCTCTCCTCCCAGACAAACTCTCCTCCTAAGTATATAGTTACGACCAACTGCTCCGTGTACGGTATGTCAAGCGTTATATATTCGTTACCCTTTACTTCTTTACTCAAAATAGTGTGTTCCCCTCTTTTATCGGTCGCTTTAATGACTAACTCCAAAGGTCGCGATAAAGGAGGAACGGGATATCTAACTTTGGCCTGTTTCGTTTCCCCTTGTTGCTCATAGGCTCCTTTTTGTCCGGAAACATCTGCAGGCTTAGGTTGCGGTTTTTCGGTTTTTACCTCCTCTTGTTGTGTTCTTTCGCCTTCAGGTTTTGCCGGTTCCTTGGCTGCAGGTTTAGGAGGCAAAGCAACGACATCTTGAGAAACCGCAGCTCCGGGAACTCTGACTACTTCCTGAGAAGGTTGTTTTTGAGGAGCTTTCCCGCTGGATACTATCAAAGTGACTTGGCTCCCCCTCGCCACTTGCGTTCCGTCTCTAGGCTTGGTCGACATTACAACTCCCTGTTGAGTCGAAATTGTATCTATATATTCTATATTTTTTGCAAATAAGCCCACTTCGCTCAACACTTTTTTGGCCTCTTCAACGTTCATTCCCGTAACGTTGGGCAAGGGAAAAACGTTATTGTCGCCAACGTTAGGGCCGAGGCTGACCAACACATTGACGCGGGTTTTTGGCGGCACCCTGGCAGGAGCTGCAGGACTTTGGGCAATAACAACTCCAGGAGGAACATTGCTATCGTAAATGCGCAAGACATCTCCAGCAATAAAGCCCGATTCTTCTAGCTTACTCAATGCACTTTCATACTGCATTCCCCTGACATCAGGAAGTGCATGACGCTCGCCACCGCTACTCACTCGCAATATAACAACTCTGCCGCGTTTCACTTTATCTCCTGCTTCGGGCAATTGCCCCAAGACCACTCCAGGCATTTGATAGGAACCGACTTCCTCCACCTTGGGCAACAACCCCAATTGCTGGAGATTTTCCATTGCCACGATGGCACTTTTCCCTACTAAATCAGGCATCGTTACACTGCTCCCACCGAAGAAGACAAAATAGAGCATGGTCAAACCGCTGCAAACTAATACCAATAAGACAATCAGTAAAGAGAGGCTAATCCATCGCCTCATTTCTTTCCCCCCTCAGCGTTTCATTAAAATACATAAAAAGAAACCATCCACCCAAGGACTCCCGGGCAACAAGTAATAACCAAAGGGTCGCCCCCTCTGTAAAGGGAACCCTCCTCCCTCTATCTCAATTTCTATGATATCGGGGTTAGAGCAAAGGGCCTCGCCTATTACCCTTTCGTTTTCTTCTCTAAAGACGCTACAGGTGCTGTAAACGACAATTCCCCCGGTAGTTACCATGCCGATAGCACGTTCCAACAAATCCCTTTGAAGATCCGAATATGAGGATAACTTTCCCGGAGAAAGCCTCCATTTGCCTTCCGGATGCCTGCCCCAAGTCCCGCTTCCGGAGCAGGGAGCATCTAACAACACTATTTCGGGTGCCTCTTCTGGCGCTAATTTGAGAGAATCTCCAACCTTCCATATGGATCTGTTCTGCACGCCCAACCTCCGAAGCTCTCTGCGTCCCGCATATACTCTGTTTTTTGAAAGATCCCAGGCTTCGATTGTCACGTCTTGCGCTCTTTCCAAAATATGTCCGGCTTTTATACCCCGTCCGGCACACATATCCAATATCTTCCTTTTTCCCAGCGACGAAGACAGAGACAGTACTTTGTCGGAAACAAAAATTGACGATTCAGTTTGAGGCGTCCACAGGCCCTCGTTGTAGCCTAGCATCGAAGGGGGATGCCCAAAGGAATTGCTTCTGAGAACATAGTTAAAATATGGAGACCTCCAGCTTTTCACACCCTCTTCAAAAAACTTCTCGCCCATTTCCCCAGGATCAGTCCGAGGAGACAGCCTAAAAGAGAGATAGGGTTTTATCAGCTGTGATACAAATAGCTTCTTGGCCAGATCCTGCCCCCAACTCTCCATCCATCGCCTAGCTATCCATTGCGGTAAACCCCAGAATAAAGCCTGATTTATTTGGTTTGGGCTATTTTTCAACTCCTCTAACTTCTCTCTGCCATCGGATGCAATCTTGCGAAGGACGGCGTTGACCAGAGCGGCATCAGCCGGATTCTTCTTTTTAGTCGCCTCCACAAAGGCATTTACCAATGACTGCGGAACGAAGTGTTTAATCTCCAACAAACCGGCACAACCCAAGATTAAGATGTCACGAGTTTCAGCCTGCAAAGTCTCAAAGGGCCTTCTCAAAAAAGATCTTAGTATCTCTACCCAAAGATTGTAGCGGCGCATTGCACAATAGACCAATGTAGAAGCCAACTTGCGTTCACCTTCAGGCAAATCTTCCCCGAATCGTCTCAGAACCTGTGAGAGAAACAAGCCTTTACGAGTTTCCTCCCATATCGCTAAGGCCGCCTCAACACCCTTCACTAATCCACCACCTCAACGCTTAGGCCATCTTCCGGCTGTCTCGTCGAAATAAACAGCTCCGAAGGCATCATAAATTTCATCCCCAAAAAATTCATCGGATTTGACCTAACCTCTATCCCATCTATCGTCATGCCACTGACGTCTTGACTTGTTGTGATATAATATTGTGCAATTTTGCTAAAAAAAGCACCAAATGCATGGGCACAAAGTATTGCCAACAATATCGAAAACAAACTTAAATGCCCGGTAAGGAAAAGAAATCCAACAAATACGGCAGCAGCCACTGTGTTCGTCACGACGATAGTTGTCCCACACCTTGGATGCACGGCCAATTTTCTCTCGCCACGACTCATCCTGTACAACCCTTCCCTCGCTGCTGCCAACACTAAATGAGGATCCATAACACCTTTCAAGGTAAATCCGTTCTCATAAGCCATCCCCGCAATATTGGTTGGACCATAATTCTCTTCAATGACGTTAACAGTAGCATGTTCCAGGGCATGGTTTCGCCTGACTTTTTTGTTAAACAATATACGCAACAACTGTCCCGGGCCCACGATTAACCATATAAAAGATTGAGCGGCAAAACCCAGGGGAATAAATACCAATAGAAATATGAGGAAAAAAACCAACAATAACCCAAAAGCCCAGGGAGCCACGAACAATAATATTAAAAATAACAATAAAATCGGCATGACCAGATCCTCCGCGTCGGATAATATAAGGGGTGGCAAACCACCCCTTATATTATCACAAATTAATTGCGATAAGCCCAAGAAAAGAAGACTTACCTTCTGTCCACCATATTCCTAAAAGCCAACAGACGCAAAAGCTGAGCCATCGCCATTACAGTAGCTGCCACATAGGTCAAAGCAGCCGCATTTAAAACAGCTCGTGCACCGCCAACTTCGTCTTGCGCCAACAACCCAGTATCGGTTAGGTAGCGCAAGGCCCTTGCGCTGGCATCGAACTCAACAGGCAGGGTGACAAGATGAAATATAATCACAGCGACGAAAAACAGAATGCCTATATCCATCAATACGGGCGCTCTAAAAAGCAACCCTATGAAAAAGAGTGGAAATGCTAAACCTGTTCCCAGATTCGCCACCGGGACTATCGCATTTCTAACTTTCAATGGTTTGTAAGCATTGGCATCCTGTATTGCATGTCCAACCTCGTGAGCTGCCACTCCTATCGCTGCAATGCTTGGACTCGAGTAAACGCTCTCGGATAAACGCAGCACCTTAATCCTAGGATCGTAATGATCGGTTAACGACCCAGATATTCTCTCTATAGGAACGTTTGAAAGCCCAAAACGATCCAATAGCGCTCTCGCGGCTTCGTAGGCTCTTACTCCCTTTCGGGAATATACCTTCGAAAATTGATTGAAGGTACCCTGTACTTTTATTTGTGCCCATATCGCCAAAAGAAGCGCAGGTATCAGGATTATAAAAGTTGGATCGAAAAACAACGGGAAATACATTGTCGTTCACCTCCTCCGCGAACCGATTCTTCCTACCATATTATATATTATAAGGGAAAATATCATATACCACGCCTCGCTAATTACTCCTGTAAAATTTAGCCATCGTATCCACAACGTATTCTTGCTCCTCAGGCAATAATTCCGGATACATCGGCAAAGATAAACTGTTTTTGCTCAACGCTTCGGCTTGGGGAAAATCTCCCATTTTGTATCCCAAAAAGCTGAATGCCGGCTGCAAATGTAAGGGCAAAGGATAATAAACCCTTGTCCCAACCCCATTTTCTGTAAGATATTTCATCAACTCGTCCCTCTTGTCGCATCTGACCACATATTGATGAAATACGTGATATCCGTCAGTGTCTTCATAGGGACTTTTAACGAACTCTGAAATGCCATATGTATCGAACAATATTCGATATCGCTCCGCTATGATCCTGCGTTGTTTGTTCCACTCGTCAACATGAGGCAACCTGCACCTTAAAATAGCGGCTTGGATTGCATCTAAACGACTGTTCATGCCCAATTCCTCGTGAACATATTCACCGCATAAACCATGAACTCTTAACCTTCTAATCCTGTCTGCAAGGTAATCATCATTGGTAGTTACTAAACCGCCATCACCATATCCGCCCAGATTTTTCGTAGGATAAAAGGAAAAACACCCAAAGGTCCCAATGGTCCCACAATACCTGATATCGTCGTCTATCTTGCGCCATGCTCCAAAGGATTGCGCGCAATCTTCTATTAAATAAATCCTTTTATCGTGCAAAAGGCCCTCAATTTTCTCGACCTGAGCCATATGACCAAACAAATGAACCACTATAACCGCTTTCGTCTTAGGTGTAATATGATCGTATATTTTGTCGATATCTATGTTGTAGGTTACAGGATCGATATCGACAAAGACGGGCCTGGCACCAAGCCTGGAAACCACACTAGCAGTTGCAAAAAAAGTATAGGGTGTCGTAATAACTTCATCACCCTCTCCTATTCCCAAAGCCATAAGAGAAAGCAACAGGGCATCGGTACCGGAGGCACATCCCAGGGCATTGCTTACGCCCAGATAAGAGGCAACTTCTCTTTCAAAACCCTCAACCTCTTCTCCCAATATAAACCTTTGCGATTCTAATACTCTGTTAACAGCATCTTTCAGCTCATCCTTCAACATTTCATAATTTCTTTTTAAATCAAAGGCCGGCACATTCATAATGTATTTATTATCTCCTTCCCAATATGAAATTAAACCATCTTTTTCCCATATGAAAATAAGAAATTTGACGTATTGATCATATGTTCCTCCATATTTTTTTCGGCCTTAGATACATCCCTTTCCCTGATCGCTTCCAATATTTTCTTGTGCTCGGAAAGGCTGGACTCCAGGATTTCATGTATTGGGGAATCGATGATAGCAGTATATATACTAATCCGCGCTATGCAGTTCTTTATAAAACTTTCTAAGACTTCATTGCCGCTAAGATGAGCTATTATGCGATGAAAGTCTTCATTCACTGCAAGATATTCTTCAAACTCGCCTCTCCGGATCGCCTTTTCTTCTTGCGCGATAACCTCTTCCAGCTCTTCCAGGTTTGTGTCATCCATATTCTGTAAGGAAAGCCTTATTGCCGTTGTTTCCAGAACACTACGCACTTTAAAGGTATCCTCGACATCCTTTTGAGATGGCGATACCAATCGGGCACCAACGTTCGGAATTATTTCCAACAGGCCTTGGCTTGCCAATCTGCGCAGAGCCTCTCTTACAGGAGTTCTGCTCACACCTAAGGTCACGGCGAGATTAACCTCAGCTAGGCGCTCTCCCGGCTTCAGCTGTCTCATCAATATCTTATGAAGCAATTCGTCATACACATAATCCGATGATGTGGTATAAAGTTTTTCTTCTCTCAACATGGTTAATTCCTCCCAATTTGGATCCAAGATATATGAGATTGCATTATACAATAAACTAAATAGAAATGAACATATTGACCGCCCTTTACTGTATAATGCAACCAAAATCCGAGATTTACCGTATTGTATCAGAGTTTGACCGCGTCAAGTTTTTGTAGGATTTTTAGGAACCACTCCCCATGTGTCCTAAAGGGCAACGTCTTTTAGGTTAGGTAAAAATCAAACCCGCCATGACATATGCCCCTTAAGGTCGTGTATAAGGGCGTTACCTTTCCCGTTTTCAGTACCGTTATGCATCCAAGCTCACTTATAACGGGACCTAAGATCTCCTCCAGGTTCAAGGTGAATTTGTGTCTTTTGTCCGCATTCTCACCTTTTTGGTCTTTTTTCTTTATCTGTTCTGACGTCACCTTGCCACCGCTACAGATGTAAGCCCTCAAAGAAGACATGGCCTTTAAGCCCTTGCGGCTCCATGCTATAGGCCTAGAAC
>NZ_FNPD01000017.1 GCF_900107215.1 Acetomicrobium thermoterrenum DSM 13490
GTTAAATACGTTTGGAAGGGTCACGAAGATCAATCCTGGGCCAGCTCCGGCATCCACTCCGAAGGCAAAGCAGGCCGGGAATATGACCAATCCAGACATCAGGGCTGATAGCGCCCCAAAAAATATGACATATACAGATTCCCCCGTCAAAGCTCTCTTTTTACTCAGATAACTTCCAAAGATCGTCATACTTCCTATGCCTAAGCTCAAAGAAAAGAAGGCCTGGCTCATGGCTGCATAAACCGCTTCCCAACTTAGTTTGGAAAAATCAGGTTTAAGGTAAAAGGCCAAGCCCTTTTCAGCGCCGGGCAAAGTAACGGAACGTATGATAAGGACGATTAGCAATAAAAATAATCCGGACATCAAAACTTTGCTGACTCGCTCAACTCCCGCCTGCAATCCTATTAAGCAAACGATAAAGCCGAGTATAACGGTCAAAGCCATCCAGAGGACCAATTGAGGAGTGTTGGATACAAAGGAGGCGAAAAAACCCTCGACTTCT
This sequence comes from Acetomicrobium thermoterrenum DSM 13490, assembly GCF_900107215.1. NCBI lineage: Bacteria > Thermotogati > Synergistota > Synergistia > Synergistales > Acetomicrobiaceae > Acetomicrobium > Acetomicrobium thermoterrenum. Next base: position 503 of record NZ_FNPD01000017.1, read on the forward strand.
TCGGGTGATAACATGGAAAGATGGCCGGCAGCAGTATGGTAAACATAGGCCAGGCCCCATCCTGCTACGGTCGTATAAAACATCATCAGGATCATGTTTCCCATTACACCCAGGTAGCCGTATATGTGCCATTTGGTGCCCGGAGGCTCAAGAGCGAGCATAGCGCCCGCCAAATTTCTTCGACTTGCCCTCCCCATGGCGTATTCGCACACCATAATGGGAAGCCCCATCACCATAAGAAAGAGAACATAAAAGAGTACGAAGACTGCCCCGCCGTAACGCCCTGTTATATAGGGAAATCGCCATACATTTCCCAATCCAACGGCACATCCTGCAGAGACCAAAATAAATCCCAACCTCGTGGCTAACTGTTCTCTTTCCTGCAAAGAAATCCACTCCTTATGAGATATTAGTACATGCAAGCGATAGTTTCCCAAAAAAACAAACCCCCTCAACGGTACCATCTTGGGGGTTTGTTTTGTGTTTGTACTATTGCCAAAACAACGCTCTGTTCCTTCCTAATGCAATGTTAAGCGCAACTTTCCGAACCCTTTATAGCCAAAGCAATCCTGTCGACAATCAGCCCTATCCCGAATCCAATTGTAGAAGCCATTAACCACCCAAATCCGTTACCCACGAGGGGAATCATGGAAACGATGTCACCCCAAACGGAGATTGTTACCCCCATAGCGGACAGTCCGTCATATAAGCTAACCAAGAGGGTTCCCGCAAGTGCAGTTACATATGCGTACCTGCAGGAATCATTAAATACGGGAGAAAGCAGGTTCATGAACATCAAGACTATGACGATGGGATAGACAACGACCAAGATGGGCACAGCAAATCTGATTATTCCGTCGACGCCGATCCCCGCAAAAAGCGCACTGAATATGGTAGAGAGAGTGACAACCTGAAGGTAGGTAACCCTATTTTTAGATAGATTGCTGAAAAATTCTCCGGTTGCAGCAGTCAAACCAACTGCGGTAGTCAAACAGGCAAGAGATACCGCTATGCCTAAAGCGGCTAAGCCGACATCCCCTGCGATCTCGGCGACAATGGTAACAAGCAAAGTCGTCCTTGGAATATCACTGGACATAAAGGAAACAGTAGCCCCTAAATACATCAATCCGCCATAGACGACAAACAAACCAGCTGCAGCGATAAGCCCTGAGATTGCCGTCATCTTAATAGAAGAAGTTCTTCCGTACCCCTTTGCACGGATGCTTTGGACTATTATGCCGGCGAATATAACTGCAGCAAGGGCATCCATCGTTTGGTAGCCTTCCACAAAACATGAAGAAAATGCCGAACTTTTTGCCACGTTCGGATCCAGCGGCGTGCTTATTGGATTAACGATACCTGCTATAATGATGAAAATCAAAAGGCCAAGCAAGCCCGGAGTTAAGACCCTTCCGATTATATCTATTACCGAGGATTGCTTCATCGAAAAATAATATGTCAGAGCAAAAAAGCCAATAATGGGTATGTAGGGGTTCATGTTTGGGAAAAAGGGTTTAACGGCAACTTCAAAAGTCGTGGCGCCCGTTCGAGGAATGGCAAGAAGCGGACCAATGCACAATACGACCAAAGATCCCAGGAGAATAGCAAAAAGTTTGCCACCCTTATCAGCAAACTTTTCAAAGGATCCATCATATTGAGACATGACCATGACTCCCAAAAGCGGCAATCCAATGCCAGTAATACCAAACCCCAACATAGCGGCAACCCATTTGGTGCCGAACAAAGACCCCAGATAGGGAGGGAATATCAAATTACCCGCACCAAAAAACATGGCGAACAGGGCAAAGCCGGTAACGATAACATCTCTTGTGTTAATTCTCTCCATTTTGGCAGACAGCCCCCTTCTCGCAACTTTGTTTAAATTTTCTCCAATAAAAGATGCAATAAAAGAATTGTATATATCTGCATACTGTGTCCAATATATCAAATATATATTCCAGGTGCAAGTGAATTTGATATTTTAGTTTTGCCTAATTATGTATTAGTAGTCATGAAGTTAAGCCCGGTATGCCGGGGTGCTCAGATACTTATCCCCTCGGTCAGGCGCTACCGTAACGACGATCGAATTATCCTTCAGTTCTTTCATTACCTCGTTAGCTGCCCATAAATTGGCACCGCTTGATATGCCTAAAAACAAGCCTTCTTTTTGAGCCAAATACCTTGTCATGTCGATCGCATCTTCGTCTGACACCTTAATTATTCGATCTACCAAAGAAAGGTCTAAATTTTTAGGTATAAATCCTGCGCCAATGCCCTGGATAGTATGCGATCCGGGCGCGCCGCCGCTTAACACCGGCGAACCGGCCGGTTCTACAGCGATAAGTTTCATATTGGGAAAGGCTTTCTTCAAACATCTTCCAACCCCCGTCAAGGTGCCACCGGTACCAACCCCTGCGACGAAGGCAGCGATATCGGACCCTTTAGCATCCAACAATATTTCAGGAGCAGTCGTCACCATATGGGCCCAAGGGTTCCCGGGGTTGGAAAACTGATCCAGCATGACGGCACCTGGGATTTCTTTTACAATTTGTTCCGCCCTTTTTATAGCGCCTCCCATGCCCTCCGAAGCCTGCGTCAACTCCAGTTTTGCTCCATAGGCAGCTAATATTTGTCTCCTCTCCATGGACATTGACTCAGGCATGACCAGTATAACGTTTATGTTCATTGTCGCTCCGAACATTGCCAGCGCAATGCCGGTGTTACCAGACGTTGGTTCCACTATAGTCGTGCCTTGTTTCAACTTGCCAGCCTGTTCGAAATATTTGAGCATGCCCCATACGGCTCTATCCTTTATCGAGCCACCTATGTTATTGCCTTCCAGTTTCGTCAATATATATCCTTTCTTAGAGGACAATTTGATCGATGGCGTCCTCCCTATTAACTGCCCAATCGCTACTTCATTCAACAACATATCAAGCGACCTCCCTTTCGTTTTTTTCGTTAAGCTGATTCCTCAAATTTACAACTTCTTCCTGTAAGATTCGCACGCTCTCCTCAAGCTGAGCCAGGCGCATCAAAAGCGAATGTTGTAAAGAGGGCTCCGAGGGCTTCAAATTTTCCCTCAGCCTAATTCCCCTATATTTGACAACCGTGGCAGGAACTCCGACGACTGTGCTGTCTTGTGGAATATCCCTCAACACCACGCTCCCGGCACCGACCTTCGCATTCCTGCCGACGACAATATTCCCCAATATCTTAGCGCCGGCTCCTATAAAAGCCCCCTCTTCCACTGTCGGATGGCGCTTTCCCTTCTCTTTTCCGGTTCCGCCCAGGGTCACGCCGTGGAACAAAGTAACATTGTCCTTTACAACGGCAGTTTCTCCAATGACCACGCCCATTCCGTGGTCTATGAACACCCCTCTGCCAATCTCTGCTCCAGGATGTATTTCAATTCCAGTCCACCAGCGCACTATTAAACCCAGAAACCTAGGCAAAATGGGAATGCGAAGTTTCGTATGTAGAAAGTGTATAAACCTATGGGCTAAAATGGCCTGAAAGCCGGGCGTGCACAAGATGATTTCAAGCGCACCCCTTAAACCGTCGGGTATGGCTGGATCTCTATCTTTTACTGCCTGATAATCTGACTTTATCGTTTGCCATATTTTTCTCACTTTTCATTCCTCCCTTTGTAATTAACTTTAAATATTAAGAGGGCTTTCGCTGTGGCGCGAAAGCCCTCTTAATATTTAAAAAAGTTTTATATTTTAAATTAACTTGCCTTTGGCTTTGGCCACAGCTTTTCTATAGCCGCGGCCCCAAGCCGCGGTAGATCATGAAGCGATCCACCGACAACAACAAGCGCAAAAAAGCAAGCCATTAATCTTCATCCTTAATCCTCCAACTACAAGCACAAAATTGTTTATGTAAATTTACATAAAATATCTCCTTAAGTCAAGTAGGTATACATAAAATTTAGCTAGACCTAAATATCAAAAACCATTATAATTTATACTTGACATGTAGAGATATCAAATATAAATGGGGGGTGATAAACTTGGAAAGAAAAGGTGTAGTTACCATGCACGGCAACCCAATTACCCTAATAGGCCCTGAGCTGAAAGTGGGAGACAAAGCCCCGGATTTCACGGTCATAGATCAAGACATGAAGGAAGTCAAAAAATCCGACTTCGCAAATAAGATTAAAGTCATATCCGTAACGCCTTCTCTCGATACATCCGTGTGCGATGTTCAAGCCCACAGGTTTGAGGAAGAGGCCACATCTCTGCCCGACGATGTAGTCGTTCTCAACATATCCATGGACCTTCCCTTCGCAATAAAGAGATTTTGCACTTCAGGGAACATAAAGAAGGTCATTGCTCTGTCAGATCACAGAGATGCCTCTTTTGGTACAAATTGGGGCGTCCTGATTAAAGAACTGCGGCTCCTTGCAAGATCAGTTTTTATAGCGGACAAAAACGACGTTATTCGCTACGTCCAAATTGTCCCGGAGGCCACAAACCATCCGGATTACGACGCCGCATTAAAGGCACTAAAAGAGCTAATAAAGTAAACCTTAACAAGTTGCTGTCCAAAAAGCCCGCTTACCAAAGACAAACGTAAGCGGGCTTTTTCTTCTTTAAATGCCATCGATCAAAGGCTTATATTCACCAACCAACCAAACAGCGTATCTAAAAATCGGGGGTTGATCACAAATTCGATCAGCAGACCCATGGGAATGATGGAGCGCAAAGCAACCCAGAGGTCAACATTTTCCTCTTTCCTGGCAATGTACCCTAGGGCTGCTTCACCGCATATAGCGCCAATCAAGAAATAACCCCATTTATAGGATTCTGCTTTCATTGAATACTCCAAAATTCTGTATGCCACCCAGGCAGACCACGAGGATTGCAAAAACACCTCCAAAAAAAAGAGCAACCCCAGCAAAAACTTCTGGTATCCTCTTGCCCATTTCACGTCCTTTGGGATCTCGTCATAGAAATGATCTTTTATCCATTTTATCCCCTTCGGGACAACGGCAACGTAGGCCCTCGGGAATATAAAGGAATACATCAACAATCCCGTAACGAACTTAAGCATGGGTGGCAAAATCCTCGTCCCCCCTAGCCTCTAATAGGCATATGTTTTTGCTTCTTCTTCTCCCGTCAGCACTCTTAAAGCTCCCTGCGCAAGGGCAAGCATCTCATCCTCGCCGGGATATATAAAGATAGGAGCAATGAAGCTTACGCGTTTGGTGACCATGTCTACGAATTTATTGCTATAGGCAATGCTTCCGGTGATAATTATTCCATCGACCTGGCCTGAAAGAACGGCTGAATACTCAGCGATAGTTTTAGCAACCTGATATGCCATTGCATTATAGACCAACTCAGCTTTGGCGTCACCCTCGGCTATCCTTTTTTCGACTTCGCGCGCATCGTTAGTCCCCAGATGGGCAACCAATCCGCCTTGGCCCACCAGCTTTTTTTGCATTTCCTCCAGCGTGCACTTGCCGCTGTAGCAATAATTGACCAACTGCCCTACCGGAAGGGTCCCCGCCCTTTCCGGCGAGAAGGGCCCCTCTCCGTCCAAGGCATTATTGACATCCACCACCCTACCGTACAAATGAGCTCCCACGGATATTCCTCCGCCGAGATGCGCTACTATCAACCTGGTCTCTTCGTACTTCTTTCCCATTTCCTCTGCCGCTCTTCTGGCCGTCGCTTTTTGATTTAAGGCATGAAAGATGGATTTTCGCTCAATTTCCGGAAAACCTGATATCCTTGCCTCATCGCACAGCTCATCCACGACTACGGGATCGACAATAAAACAGGGTTTGTCGCCCGCTTCCTTGGCCAAATTGTGGGCGAGGATTGCACCAAGGTTGCTTGCATGCACGCCGTATTTACAGGCGCGCATCTCTTCCAACATAAGATCGTTGATCGCATATGTACCTGCAGGAATCGGATGCAACAAACCTCCGCGGCCTACGAAGGCATCGACCTCCTCTAACTTGGTGCCATGAGCCCTCAAAGACCTTTTTATCTCCTCTAACCTGAAGTTTTCCTGTTCTATGATTCCACTGAAACGTTTCAGGACATCGATGTCATATCTTTGGGTTTCGCGCCAACTTTCCCTGTCCCCTTCGAAAAAAGCGATCTTCGTACTGGTCGAACCCGGATTGATTGCTAATATCTTCGGCGATATCATTAGTGACGTTCCTCCCATTCTGTGCGCCTATTTTACCCTTTTCCCTTAACTTGCAATCCCCTTTTAGGCTGATTTATAAGCAGCCAAAGCCACAGCTGACGCTATGGACAAAAGCTTGGTTTCCGCAGTATCGGCACGGCTTGTAAGAACTATAGGAACCTTTGCGCCCAAGACCAGGCCGGCCGTCCTGTTTTTCGTGAGATAGACAATACCTTTGGCAAAGATATTCCCCGCCTCTATGTCGGGAACGAGCAAGACTTCAGCATGCCCCGCCACCTCAGAAACTATTCCCTTATGACGTGCGGCCTCTTCGCTCAAGGCGTTATCCAAAGCCAGAGGTCCATCGATAATGCAGCCTTTTATCTGGTTTCGTCTGTTCATCTGGACCAATGCGGCTGCATCAATCGTGCAGGGCATATCGGGATTTACTACCTCTACGGCGGCCAAGGCAGCGACCTTTGGCGTTTCGACGCC
>NZ_FNPD01000018.1 GCF_900107215.1 Acetomicrobium thermoterrenum DSM 13490
AAGCAGCCAGCTAACTCGGAAAGAGCTCTAGGTATGCAGGTAATGGAAAATATTCTAACGTCAAATCCTGATCTAGATGCGGTGTTTTGTACTAATGCCGAAATGGCTATGGGGGCATTACAGGCAACAGTTGCAGCAGGCAAAAAAATAATAATAGTTGGCTTTGATGATGACAGAGATATTCTTAATAGCATAGCAAGTGGTAATATAACGGCTACTATAGCTCAAAACCCATTCGATATGGGAAGACTTGGAATCGAAATGGCTGTAAAACTTCTAGAAGGAGAGGAAATTCCAAAAAGAATCGATACTGGAACTACTCTAGTTACAAAAGATAATGTAGAAGACTTTATTAAGAAGAAAGAAAGCATTTTTAAAAACTAAATAAACTATATTTCTATCAGCTGAAAAGCCATACTTTAACTGCAATTAACCTGAATGATCGCTTTAATGCTATTGCGTATATATTTTGAGATTGCTGAAAAATGCTCGAAACTTATGAAAACAAAACAAATTATAACTTTATTTATTAGAAGCAAAAATAAAAATTATGTGGCTCTTTTGCAATATTTTGTTTGTTAGTAATATAAATAGCCATTTTTCAGCAACCTCAAATTTATTATCATCAAGTAGGTTCTAATATGTTAGGAGGCTAAATATGTCTTATCTTGTGACCTATGGAATGGTTGGAGGAAGCAAAAAAGGGCAAATTGGGAAAGTACATCGAAAAGCAATAAACTTACATGGAAAGGCAAAAATAGTTTGTGGTGCCTTCTCGCGAAATTTTAATGATACACTAGATCTTGGTAAAGAGTTGAATATAAGCGAGGAAAGGCTATATAAAAATTATGAAGAAATGGCAGAACAAGAACGTAGCAGGCCTGATAAAATAGATTTTGTATCGATAGTGACGCCTAATAAAACGCACTATGAAATTTCAAAAAAATTCCTAGAATGTGGTATTAATGTGATGTGCGAAAAGCCTTTCACTTGTTCATCACAGGAAGCGGAAGAATTACGCATTCTCGCTGAAAAGAACGATTTACTTCTTGGGATTTCTTACTCTTTTACAGGATATTCAATGATTAGATATGCTCGAGAAATGATTAGAAGGGGAGAAATTGGCGAGGTCAGATTTGTTAATGCCCAATACTTATGTGACTGGATGGCTAAAGTACCCTTTAGAGGGAAAAACAAGCAGCAAGATTGGAGATCCGATCCAAAATTATCAGGAATATCTAACTGCGTAGCAGATATCGGGTCTCATGTTGAAAACCTTATATATTATATAACGGGGCTAAGGGTTGAATCATTAAGTGCTAGAATTGATCATTTTATCGAACAAGATGGACTTGATGATAATGCTTCTATATTAGTAAATTATAACAATGGAGCCAGAGGAATATATTGGACATCGCAAGTAGCCATAGGACACGAAAATAATTTAAATTTTGGCATTTATGGAACAAAAGGTTCAATCGAATGGTCAAGGGAAAATGCGAATTTTTTAAAAGTATCGACAATCGAACAACCCTTTACGATTGTAACTCGAGGAAATGCGCATATTAATGACTACATAAAACAAGATTACGTAACACCTGGTGGACACACCGAAGGTTACATAGATGCCTTCGGTAGGATTTATGACAAGTTTATCTCTTCCATAATTCAACAAAAAAATTGCCTACAGTTTAATAAAAGTGATTTAGAATTTCAAACTGCTGAATTAGGTATTTCAGGAATGAGATTTATAGAAAAATGCATTGAAAGTGCTATTCACGAAGGTGTTTGGGTAAATTTATAAGGTTAATTTTTTAAGGCAGAAATTGAAAGTATTTTTTTATTATAAGTATAGGTTGGTGGTATATGGTGATTAAAGTTCTTTGTATTGAAACATTATTTAATGATTATCCGTTTGAAGATAGGTTCTATTTAACAAAGAAACATGGATTTGATTATATTGAATTTTGGTCATGGATCGATAAAGATATATCTCGTATAAAAGAGCTATGTGATATTAATAATCTTAATATTACTGCATTTTCTGGTGATCAAAGTTATTCGCTGCTTGATAAAAGTGAACAAGATAATTATATCACATTTGTCAAGAAGTCTATTGAAATTGCCAAATATTTGAATTCTAATTGCTTGGTACTCCATTCTAATCCTTTAGACAATAGTGGCAATGTATTAAAAACATATGATTACATTGATAATGATATTAAGATTCTTAATATTATTGACACTTTAAAAGCGCTAGCGCCAATTGCAGAGGATACTGGTATACTGTTATTATTGGAGCCACTAAATTCTATAATTGATCATCCTGGCAATTTTTTAACTCATACTGAAGATTCTGTAAAAATTATCGAAGCAGTTGGTTCCCCTAATATTAAAATTTTGTATGATATTTACCATATGCAAATAATGGAAGGAAACCTTATAAACACGATTAAAAAATATGTTAATATCACTGGTCATATACATATCGCTGATGTCCCTGGAAGACATGAACCAGGAACAGGTGAAATAAATTATAATAATATATTTAAATGTTTAAATTCTATTAATTATGATAGCACAGTAGGATTTGAATTATTTCCACTTTATTCTACAGAAAAAGCATTGAATACGATAAGAACTTTATAATATATGGAAATAAAATAATTAAAAATATTAGGATTTATAAGATCATGGCAATTGAGTAGTTCTGTGATCAAGAGTCCCTTTTCCTGGGCGCCGATCAGAACGACCTTCCCCCTATTACCTAAGAATTTCATATCGACGCCCAAGGCTCTTTAAAAACTTGACGTTTCTCTCCAATACATCCTTTTCAACTTTGAGTATCTTTATTGTTTTTTAAGGATCCTGGTCTCCGATTTGATCTCTTCCAACTTCTTAATTATTCTTGGATTATTATGGCAAACACAATAACCTTGTATATCTCTAACAAGGAGTATATTTTGTTTTGCTCAAAGCAACTCTAATTTCAAATAGATTTACTGTCAAGGCAACTCCTATTTTTCCCACTTTCACTGCCTCCAAAGGGGCCGTTTAGTTGATTCTTTCCGGCCCTTAGGTAAAACTACACCTCAACTTAGTTTCTTGTGTACGTCAAGTACCAATTCGTTGTTATATATATTCCGAGAGCTTCTATTTACCATGGTATCCAAATTTTATTATCGCAGCAATGTATTTTGAACTACGGTGTATCAATATCTAGATAGCTACGCCAAATTATCCTTTTGTTCATTTTTAGGTCATTTTGCATTTTATTAAATCCTAGACAAATAAAGGAACACTACTTATAATTTAGAATGGGGTTTTGTAAAATGGTATTTCATTTCATATTACTAATGTTGGTTAGAAGAGGGGGTGACAATGCAAGGAATCGTTGTGCGCTTTTGGTGTTTTAGTATAGTACTATAACAAAAGAAGAGGTGAGTATGATGCGTAAGTTTTTTTTGGTGTTTTTGGTATTTGTTTGCATGTTAGCTTTAATGGCTAGTCCCTCACACGCTAAAGATAGCCAGTATCGCATAGGAGTTGTCTTAAAAGCTTTAGATAGTGATTTTTGGCTCTCTGTTAAAAGAGGTGCAGAAGCAGCTGATAAAAAATACGATAATGCAGAAGTCATCATTTTAGCTGCAGATAGAGAGATAAATGTTCAACAACAAGTACAAATTGTTGAAGATCTCATTACGCAAGGAGTTAATGCCCTTTGCATAGCACCTTCTGGATCGCAGGAGCTTATACC
>NZ_FNPD01000019.1 GCF_900107215.1 Acetomicrobium thermoterrenum DSM 13490
GGAAAAGAGAATTAAAAGCCAAACTTGGCCGTTAAATCTTCCTTAAGTTCCCTTAAAAAAGACTCTGCCCCCTTTGGGGGTTGGGTCTTTTTGCTCCTGACTTTATCACCTAATCCCTCAAGATCCGCACCGTTATGGGATAGTTAAAAGAAAAACGTGAAAAGTTGTCCCTACACGTCTAACTTAAGGATTTGTACGTGTGGTTATACGAGGCTGACGTCCTTTACAGGAGTAACGTTTTTAGGGCTTCTCATCTTCATTACCTGTAGTATCTTTTGGCTTAAAGGAGTCCCTTTGACCTTGATCAAAAATTCCTCTCCCTTTACGCTCACCTTGGTGAAGTTCATGGAGTTTAAGGCCTCTTTTATCTGTGCCGGCGATGGCTTTAGACCTAGGCATTTAAGCTTATTTTCAAGCGTCCTTTCAAGGAGGAAGGCCAGAAAGCAGATGAGGAAATGTCCCTTTATGCGCCTCTCTGTCCAGTGAAATATGGGCCTCACCTCCAGGGCAGATTTCATGATCCTAAATGACTCCTCTATCCTCCAGAGCTTATGATATACGTCCATCACCTCCATGGCCGTCATGTCACGTGTGCTCGTCTGTATGGCGTAATATCCGTCGAATAGGGCGTCACGCGTTACAGCCTCTTCGTCTAAGGTCCAAGTAGGTTTAGCCCCTGCGTCTTTGATGTACTTCTTGCCGCCACGCTTGTTGCTCGAGCCTATGAGGTAAGGGTATTTTAAAAGCTCTTCTGCCTTTTGTAGCAAACGCATCCTGTCGGCTTTGTCCTTTTCTGCCCTCCTTTTGGAAAAGGTGACTATGAGGCGCTCATCCAGTTGATGTTTGCCCCCTGCTTCGTCTTTCACGACGTTCATGTAGGGCAATACCTTGTAGCGAAACTCGTCTTCATGGCCTTCGTTTAGAAAGGTGTAACCCTCCATATCTAGGGCAGATTTTATTACAGAGCTATTCATGCTTTTAAGCCTTGCCGCTACGATGTAGTCGTAACCTTTATCCCTTATTAGCTTTAAGTTTAACTTGCTGTTTATCCCTTTGTCCGCGACTATGACTATGCGCCTTACGCCGAAAAGCCTTTCCATGTTCTCCAGGGCCTTAAGCAACGTCTTCCCGTCAAAGGTGTCGCCGGGGAATAGCTCGTAACCTACAGGCCTTCCCTCGCAGTCGGTAATGAGGCCCAATACCACCTGCACTTCCTTGAACTTTCCGTCCTTGCTGAAGCCGAAATCCTTCAAGGAATCTGCCTTTACGCTTTCAAAGTAAAAGGTCGTCACGTCGTAAAATACCACGTCTACCTGCATGTTAAAGAGGCTCCTTTCCCGCTCAAATAGGGCCTGCTCAAGGATTTCCTTCTTTTCCGCTATGACATCTAATGCCCTATATAGGTGGTTATAGCCTACATGTGACAAGTTCAAGTAACGGCTCTGGCCTTTGAAGGTAGCTAGCTTGCTTTTAGGCTCTAGTAAATGCTGGATGACCATTAAAAGACAGGCGTCTGAAAGGTTGAATTCTAGGTTTCTGTCACAAACCAGAAGCTCGAGTGACTTCGGTAGGTCGAAGTCGTTCCAGATATTTTTATACACCGTATATCCGTAGTTTAAAAGCTCCCCCTCGGATGCGTCTTTTAAGTTCACGAAGGAACCTTTGGACATCTCGATTAGCCTTTCTCCAAGGCGCTGAAAGCTCTGGTTTCCCTCTATCTGGTCCAGGCGACCTAAGTTTAAGACGGTACGATGTCTTACCTTGCCGCCGTCGCGGTAAGACTCCACAATGCGCAGATATTCGTTGCCTTTGGATTTCACGACCTTTAAGAACATATCATGATGATACTACTTAATAACCTATATTGCAAGTAATAGAGGGCAAGAAAGGCACAACAAGTTGTCCCTACATTTTCCCTCGAAATCTGGTTTGCTGTGCATGAAAATCCCATAACCAAGGGATTCTTGAAGGACAGATGGGTCAAAAAATGAGCTTAACTGATAAAGTCGGGACCAATATTGCCGTTCAGGTAAAGGAAGGATATACTGTATATTCTTGTGGGAAAAACGTAACCGACTCAGACAAGAACGTCATCACAAAAATCT
>NZ_FNPD01000021.1 GCF_900107215.1 Acetomicrobium thermoterrenum DSM 13490
ATAAAGCAGGCACATGGCAGCGACCTACTCTCCCACGGGTACCCCCCGCAGTACCATCGGCGCTGGAGGGCTTAACTGCCGGGTTCGGCATGGATCCGGGTGTTTCCCCTCCGCTATGGCCACCATATGCCTGCTTCAAACCTTTACTCAAAAATCGCTAGGGAAAGAGGAAAAAAGTATTTAAGGACAAGGCCTCGGTGTATTAGTACCGGTCAGCTGCACCCCTCTCGGGGCTTCCACCTCCGGCCTATCTACCCTGTCATCTCCAGGACACCTTACCTGGCTTCCCCAGTGGGGGGTCTCATCTCGAGGGAGGCTTCCCGCTTAGATGCCTTCAGCGGTTATCCTTTCCGAACATGGCTACCCGGCTCCTGCAGCTGGCGCCACAACCGGTACACCAGAGGTTCGTCCACTCCGGTCCTCTCGTACTAGGAGCAGCTCCTCTCAAACCCCCTACGCCCGTGGTGGATAGGGACCGAACTGTCTCACGACGTTCTAAACCCAGCTCACGTACCGCTTTAATGGGCGAACAGACCAACCCTTGGGACCTGCTACAGCCCCAGGATGCGATGAGCCGACATCGAGGTGCCAATCCCCGCCGTCGATAGGAACTCTCGGGCGGGATCAGCCTGTTATCCCCGGGGTAGCTTTTATCCGATGAGCGACGGCCCTTCCACTCGGAACCGCCGGATCACTAGGACCCACTTTCGTGCCTGCTCGAGCTGTCGCTCTCGCAGTCAGGCCACCTTATACCCTTACGCTCTTCAGGCGATTTCCATACGCCTTGAGGTGACCATCGCGCGCCTCCGTTACTCTTTAGGAGGCGACCGCCCCAGTCAAACTGCCCACCTGACACTGTCCCGCCTTCGCGGTTAGAACCCCAGCACATCAAGGGTGGTATCCCAAGGACGGCTCCACTAAGGCTAGCGCCTTAGCTTCACAGCCTCCCACCTATCCTGTACATGACGTACCAAAGTCCAATATCAGGCTACAGTAAAGCTCCACGGGGTCTTTCCGTCCCACCACGGGTAACCGGCGTCTTTACCGGTCCCACAATTTCACCGGGTCTCTCGCTGAGACAGCGTCCAGATCGTTACACCTTTCGTGCAGGTCGGAACTTACCCGACAAGGAATTTCGCTACCTTAGGACCGTTATAGTTACGGCCGCCGTTTACCGGGGCTTCGGTTTAGAGCTTCGCCAAATCGCTTTGGCTAACCCCTCCCCTTAACCTTCCGGCACCGGGCAGGTGTCAGGCCCTATACATCGGCTTTCGCCTTTAGCAGAGCCCTGTGTTTTTATTAAACAGTCGCCTGGACCTGGTTTCTGCCACCCGCTTCGGCTTCCCCTGTTAAAGAGTACACCTAACGCGGGCACCCCTTCTCCCTAAGTTACGGGGTCAACTTGCAGAGTTCCTTAGCGAGAGTTATCCCGTCCACCTTCAGTCTGCTCAACCAGCCCACCTGTGTCGGTTTAGGGTACGGGCACCCTGGCTCCTCCCTAGAGGCTTTTCTTGGCAGTGCAGCGTCAACGCCTTCG
>NZ_FNPD01000022.1 GCF_900107215.1 Acetomicrobium thermoterrenum DSM 13490
GGCTCTATTTCAAATAGTGTGGAAACACTCCGGTGGTAAGAATCCCAACATTATCTTTTTTGTGTAGACCTCTACGTTTCTAAGACCAAAGGAGATTCGTTTTAGCATCTTCACCTTCGTATTACATCCTTCGGTATAGGCATTGGTAGTTTTGTTGTCGAAGTAGTTTAATATAGGCTGTCGCCACCGTTTTAGGGTATTGCCCCACCTGTACAACTCGGCATCGTCAGAAGCCTTCAGGTTCATGATGATCAGGTCTAAAAGCTTGGCTGCCTCGTTCTTCTCCTTCGCTCTATATACGTCCCTTAAGCGTTCCTTGGCCCAGTAGAAGCCTTTGAGGTTTGGATAAGTTTTTAAGAGTTCGTCTACCTTTTGCCTTCCTCTGTCGCTTAAATTCTCCCTTGCAATTAAGAATATCTTCTTTGGTATCCTTACCTTACCCTTATGCCTTACGTCCTGCTCAATCCTCCTGGCTTCGTCCATGCGCTTATTGGCATCCGCTATCACGTGGAAATGGTCTACCACCACATTTGCCTCAGGGAAGAGCTTATTGGCCGCCTTCCTGAAGGCCTCCTTCATGTCTATGCAGACTTCTTTGACCTTATGGGCAGGGATCTCGGATAAGAAGGCCTCCAATGTGGCTAGGCGGTCGTCTTTTAGGACCTCAAGCACCTTCTTTGCCTTCACGTCTGTTATTATGAGCACCATCTCCTGATGTTTGAAGCTATGCTCGTCTATCCCTAAGTGAAGCTTTTCTGCACCGTTTATCACTGACCGCAGAAAGTCTGGTATCGTTTTTGCCTCCATCAAGATCTTTTTAGCCTTGCCGTAGGAGATTTTAAGCAGCTTCGATATTGTCTTAAAGCTCATCAAACTCAAAAGCCACAAGACCAACTTTTCCGCATAGTTGGTAAGCCTGCTGCGAGGTTTTATTATCTTAAGCTCCTGCGTAAATGTGCGGCCGCAATGCTTACACTTCCACCTCTGCCTGCCATGTATCTCAAGATATACTTTCTTTCCGTTGATTAACGTGTGCAGCACCTTCCTTGGTTTGGCTTTGCCGTGCCTGTAGAAATCTTTTGAGTTACACTCGGGACAAACTGCTGTCCTGTCGGGTCTAACTTGCACCTCAATCACAAAAGCATCCTCTTCTTCACGCGTATCCGATATCTTGAAGCCTTTAAGTCCGAGCATTTTGGTGATATTATTATTATGGCCATTGGCCATGGTGGTAAGAGCCTCCTTTCTTAATGGGTTTGGTTGGTTCTTACCACCATTATATTTTCAAAGCCAAATTCCACACTAAAGATTATAGAGCC